>CAYUEH010000231.1:0-8119 GCA_964442465.1 uncultured Laspinema sp.
AGGGGGGTTGGGGGGATCAATCCGGAATTTGGCAAGAGATCTACTACGAAATGGGAGGGGGGATGACGGTTGAAACCGTCACTACGAACGGGGATTTGTGAAGAAAGGTTAACTTTTGGGGAGAGATTGTCAGGAAATCCGGGCAATTTTTTGGGGAGGGAAAATCAGGGAAAAGGCTTGTCGCTCTGGCTTCTGACTCGCTACTGTAGAAAAAGAATGGGATGGTTGGATTTGGGGGAAAGGATAAACTACATCAGAGTAATTACTCAGTGTTAATTTAACATAGGGAACGAAAATGACGCGAAGGAGTAGCAATGATGGCGAACTCAGTCGTTGATCGGCATCCGGCGATCGCACCCACTGACTCCCCCCCTCGGGATCGGATTCGTCGCTTGGTCTGGAAAATTGCGATCGCGACCCTGCTATTAATGGCAGTCGGCAGTGCAACAAGGGTGATGAATGCGGGTCTGGCTTGTCCAGACTGGCCGCTTTGTTATGGTCAGTTAGTCCCCACCCAGCAGATGAATTTGCAGGTGTTCTTGGAATGGTTTCACCGCTTAGATGCGGGATTAATCGGCATCAGCGCGATCGCCTTAGCCGGATTATCCTGGTGGGATCGTCGGGAACTCCCCGGTTGGCTACCCTTTGCCTCCACTGGCGCATTGGGTTTAATCGTCTTTCAAGCGGTCTTAGGCGGACTCACCGTCACCGAACTGCTACGATTTGACATTGTAACCGCTCATCTGGGAACTGCTTTATTATTTTTCACCACCCTGTTGATTATCGGCATGGCACTGTTACCCTATCAAGGGACTGGCAATGTGGGTAAACTCCCCTGGATTGGCCTGTTTGCAGCAATTTTTGTCTACGTCCAAAGTTTACTTGGGGGATTAGTCGGTTCCCAATGGGCGCTTCACCAATGTTTCGGCTACAATCAGCTATGCACCGTGATGAACAGTCACATTCTGGGGGTTGTTCCCCCGACGGTCACGATTCTCGCTTTAGTAGTTTTGGCATTCCGAACTCCGGCATTGCATCCTAAATTACGACAACTGGTAAGGTGGGCCGGTATGTTGTTACTCTTGCAAATTGGCTTAGGGATTGCTACCTTTTACGAACATCTGCAAGTAGAACTGCTCACGGTATCTCACCAAGCGACGGGTGCCGCCTTACTCGGAACCCTGGTGGCGTTTACCGTCTTAGCACTGCGCGATCGCGCCGGAAGCGTTCGGGTTTGAGAATTTTTCCATCGTCAACTGTATTTCGATGCAATCGCCCAGCCTCTTGACTGCTGAAAGGAAACACAATATTTATCATGCAAGAAATCATCGCAACTGGTACACAACGGCATCATGAAACTCTGTTGCAAGTGCTGAAAAGTTACTACCAGTTAACCAAACCTCGAATTATTCTGTTGCTGCTGATTACCACGGCATCGGGACTCTGGGTTGCGGCTAATGGAGAGGTCGATCCGCTGTTAGTGTTAGTGACAATGGCGGGCGGGGCTTTAGCTGCCGCCTCCGCGAATACGATTAACTGTTTGTACGATCGCGATATCGATTACATCATGGAACGCACCCGTCATCGCCCCTTACCCTCGGGTCGGGTGCAACCTCGGGATGCGCTGATTTTTGCGATCGCCCTAGCAGTCACTTCGTTTACCCTGCTAACAGTGTTTGCGAACTTACTCGCCGCACTTTTAGCCATGTCCGGAATCGTCTTCTACGTCGCCATCTATACCCATTTACTCAAGCGTCACAGTACCCAAAATATCGTCATCGGAGGCGCTGCCGGGGCAATTCCCCCGTTAGTCGGTTGGGCGGCAGTTACTGGAGACTTGAGTTGGGCACCTTGGGTGATGTTCGCCATCATTTTTCTCTGGACACCGCCCCACTTCTGGGCATTAGCGATGATGATTCGCGATGACTATGCTGCCGTCAATGTCCCCATGTTGCCGGTAATCAAGGGAGATGAAGAAACTGCCCGTCAAATCTGGTATTATACTTTATTGCTTTTGCCATTAACCCTAGGGCTGACTTATCCCTTGCATACCAGTGGAATGGTCTATGCAGCATTGGCGGTGTTTTTAGGGGTGATTTTTGCCAAGAAAGCCTGGGAACTGTTGCAAGCCCCCACCGACCGAGACAAAGCGCGATCGCTGTTTAAATACTCGATTTTATATCTGATGTTATTATCTGCCGGAATGGTGGTGGATAGTTTGCCCGTGACTCATCAGGTAACGACGGCGATCGGTCAGAATGTCCAGGTTTTAATCAGTGCAAGTGGAATCATGTAATGAGTAATTAATCGCCAATAAAACTAACCTAAATGGGTTAGTCAACCACAGAAATTGTGGGATGGGGTGGGCCAATTGCCTACCCCTAATTTTTTGGGAAATTTTCAAGGAATCAGGACTTCCACCATCTTTAACATTAAACCCTAAATGTAGAGGCGATTCGCGAATCGCCTCTACATTTAGGGTTTGCTCTCCCCAAATGCGTAAGTCCTGTAACCGTTATCCAGTTCCCTAGTCAGAATGGCTCACCTGGGCTTAGAAGATGAGATATTCAAAAAAACGCTCAGTCCAAACTCCCCGTCGGGCGAGGATAAACCGTAGAAGCTCGGCAATCAAGCCATCAGAGTTTGCTTTTAATAAGGCAAACTCGGGTATTTTATACCGTTCTTTGTACGAGTTATCATCTTGTTGCTCGACTGGATCTACATTGAGATGCTGGCGTACTTCTTCATTATTGAGGAAAGACAGAAACACATCATAACTTCCAGCAATCCGATGAAAATTCCATTTTCTATTTTCTTCATAAACCCAGGCTAACCGTTCTAGTGGCGTCATTTTTAATTGGTCCTTTAACCAGGACACTTTATCCTGACGTTCGGTACTCGCTTGCCCGAGTAAAAATAGAAGACCACTGTACATGACGATTCGACTGTGGCGAAGTTTAACATTCCGAAGCGGCCACTTCTCTGCTTCTTTGTCAAAACTCCATTGGTAGTTGACAGCGATCGCCCTAAAGTATCGAATCAGGTCATTTAAAAGAAATGTCCATTCTTTTTTAGAATCTTCTGTCACATATCCTGCTGCATACCTATCTACAATTATCCCCATTAATTCGCTATAATTTTCATTGTGATAAAGCGGCTGTGTTTCCAAAAGCAACAACAGGCGTTTTCCAAAATCTCCATAATTTTCCTCCGCATCTCCTACAGAGACTAAAAGCTCCTTTTTAGTCGTAGCCCCGGCAAAAACCCCTTTTGGTTTGGGTTTTAGGATGTTAAGTTCAGCCAGAGCATTCCAGACCGAATCATAGGCATTCTTCGCTTCCTCTGAGTCTAAATCTTCCACATTGTCCGATAAAACGATAATCAGGTCAGCATCAGAAACTCCGGGAGATGCTTCCATTCTTCCGATAGAGCCTGCTGCGGCAACGGTGTAAACATCTGGATGAAGCTCTGCCCTAGATAGGGCCTCTCTGATTTGAATAATTAAGTTTTTTGATGCCTCCCAATTTTGCTGGAGTGTCTGATATCGCTCAATATCGACTGAGCTTATCCCCCATTGCCGTTGATAGGGATATTCTGGCTCTTCAACTCGATTCATGAACCACCTGTATTTAGTTAGTGACTATCTTGTAGAAAACGGGGGAGCTTCAACTCGCTCCATCTAAATTTTAACACTTCAGCATTTGGAAAAGACAATCCCATGACATCAGAGGCATCCTCTCGATTTTCTAGGATACCCACCATGATTCTCATCGGACCCATGTGTCCACTGATCAGGATTTTATTAACCCGTTGATTTATGATCTGATCCGCTAGATCAATTAAAAAAGCAAGGATTCGTCTACTAACTTCTCGATAACTTTCTCCATTTTCAGGCGCATAATTCAGATCTCCTGCCTCATATTCGGGAATCCAGTGGAATTTTTGGCCTTCCAATACCCCGAGTGTGCGCTCATTTAGTCTAGGATCCTTAAAAATTTCATCAACCCTAACTTGACCCTGTTCCACCGCTAAAGCAAGAGTCCTTTGCGAACGGTGTAAATGAGAGCAAAAGCCGATCTGGTAGTGGGGGTCAAGCTTAAACCCCAAACTTTTAGCCTGAGCTTCACCTTGCTGGGTCAGTTCAACATTCAGAGAGCCTGTAATCAGTTTTTTAGCATTGGTTTCGGTTTGAGCATGACGGATTAAATGTAAATCTACGATCTGGGGAAAGACAATAGGACTTTCGAGACGCTGATATATATCTTCCCACCTCCTCGAACAGCTCGTGGGAAAGTCTGTGTAATCAGTTATTTTATAGAGAGATTGTGTACTCATTAAGGGGATCCCCCAATTGATGGAATTATCAGTTTTACTCTACATTTTTACATGATCAGGTTTCCCGGTAATTTTGTCAATCAGTTTTTAAAATCATTTTTGAATTAACAGTCGGGGACGGCCCTTGAAAAAATTTCATCCCAGGGGTTACAGATACCCAAAGGGAGCTTATTCATCCTAATTCCCATAACTTTAACAACTGGGAGTAAAATGTTACAATGAACAGAGATTAACATCACAGGAGGTACCGTGGAAGTCAAAGCAAAACTGACCCTAGAAGAATTTTTCGCTTTACCGGAAGGGGATATTACTTACGAACTGGTTGATGGAGAAGCTAAACCCAAAATGTCACCGAAACGATTTCATTCCAAATTAACGGGTATCCTGTTTCTACTGCTGACGCAATGGCATCAAGACCGGGGTGAGGTGGGGATTGAGTGGGCCATTAGACTCAAACGCAAGGGCCAAGACTGGGCCCCCATCCCGGATTTGCTGTATATCTCAGATGCGCGCCTCTCTCGCGATCGCATCCTCGATGAACCTTGTCCCGTTCCTCCGGAATTAGCCATTGAAATTATTTCACCGGACCAAAGTTTTGGCGAAATTAGTGGCAAGGCGATCGATTACTTAAATGCTGGAGTTTCTCGCGTCTGGATTGTCGATGCGAAGGTCAAAACTATAACAATTTTCTATCCTGATTCGCCCCCCCAAACCAAACAGGGAGATGAAATCATCACCGATGAATTATTCCCCGGATTAGAATTCACTCCCGCCCAGATTTTTGATGACGCTAAAATTCCTTAATCCCCGCAAAAATGGGTAGAAATTTAGCAATTTAGGCATTACCCACGCCATCCCCCTGTCCCAATTCGCCCGATCCACTGCCAACCCTTGATCCAGGGTAATCCCTCAGACTGAGAGGCCCTATTCTGAAATTTCTACTCCGGATATACCATAAAGCGTTTAAAATGAAATTACAGAATGTGTAGATTTGTATCAAGTTTGGATTAAGAAACTCATGGCCCCTGCTGTTTTAATCGAAAACCTGCAAAAGCGTTACGGAACCGTTGAAGCGGTCAAAGATGTCTCGTTCCAAATTGCTCCCGGTGAAATCTTCGGGCTATTGGGTCCCAATGGTGCAGGCAAAACCACCACCATTCGCTGTTTATGCAGCCTTGTTACCCCGGATGCCGGTCGTCTGGAGGTTTCGGGCATCGATGTGGTAGCCAACCCTAAATTGGCCCGCACCAAACTGGGTTATGTGGCCCAGGAAGTGGCCTTAGATAAGGTGCTCACAGGTCGGGAACTGTTGGAATTGCAAGCGGCATTATATCATCTTCCCAAATTTTTGGCAAGAGATAGAATTAAGACGGTCCTCGCCTTGTTAGGATTGGACGAATGGGCCGATCGCCAAACGGGGAAATATTCCGGGGGTCTCAAGAAGCGTCTGGATTTGGCGGCAGGATTGTTACACCAACCGGATGTTTTAGTCTTGGATGAACCCACTGTGGGATTGGATATTGAGACGCGGATGGCGGTATGGGGATTTCTGCGGCAGTTGCGCGAGAATGGGACAACGGTGTTGATTACCAGTCATTATCTGGAAGAAATTGATGCCTTGGCCGATCGCGTCGCAATTATCGATCGCGGTCAAGTGATTGATACCGGCACTCCCTCTGCCTTAAAAGATAAAGTCGGAGGCGATCGTATTACCCTACGCATCCGGGAATTCTCCCCAATAGAAGAGGCGCAACAAGCCAAATCCTTACTCGAACCCCTGCCGTTTGTAGAAGAAATTATCATCAATAATGCCCAAGGAAACTCCCTGAATTTGGTGGTAAAATCCCAAAGTGATGCCCTATTAACCATTCAGCAAGCCTTACGAGATGCCGGTTTACCCACCTTCGGAATTGCCCAATCTCGACCCAGTTTAGATGATGTTTATCTCACCGCCACGGGTCGCACCCTGTTAGATGCAGAAATTGCCGCAGCCGGAACTCGCGACCCGAAAAAGGAACGCAAACAGAATATGCGATAACATCATGCCCAATTGGGTTTTTCCCCTGCTCATTCGGGTACATCTCAATTATGCAAATATCTCCATCGAGCCCTCATCCCCCAACCCCTTCTCCCAAGGGGAGAAGGGGAGCTAGAAGTCCCTCGCCCCCCCCCTTTCAAAGGGGGGTAGGGGGGATGGAGAGGGATTTAGGGTGAGGGATGCCTTCTGGAGATGCACCTGCTCATTCAACTGCAAAAAATACCATAAACAATCAGATTATGAGTCAAACCGTTACACCAAATCCAACTACAACCTTAAGTAACCCCGGGGTTGAGATTCCTTCCAGTAGCCCCATCGGGGAATTTACTCAGGAAACTTTGGCCCTGACCAAACGGCTGTTTATTCAATTACAGCGCCGTCCTTCTACCTTAATTGCTGGGGTGATTCAGCCGTTGATGTGGCTGATTCTCTTCGGCGCATTGTTTCAAAATGCTCCCCAAGGAATGTTTGGGGAGAGTGTGAATTATGCCCAATTTCTAGGGGCGGGGGTGATTGTGTTTACGGCCTTTTCTGGGGCGTTAAATGCGGGATTGCCGATTATGTTCGATCGCGAATTTGGCTTTCTGAATCGCCTCCTGGTTGCCCCCCTCTCCACCCGGTTTTCCATTGTGGTAGCTTCGGCCATTTATATTTTGCTGTTGAGCTTAATTCAAACGGCGGTGATTGTGACTGCCGGGGCGTTTATGGGCGCAGGATTACCGGGGGGATTAGGATTAGGGGCGATCGCCTTTATTACCCTGCTGCTGGTTTTAGGCGTCACCGGATTGAGTCTGGGATTAGCGTTTGCCTTACCGGGACATATCGAACTGTTGGCGGTGATTTTTGTGATTAACTTGCCGCTATTGTTTGCCAGTACCGCATTAGCGCCGCTTTCCTTTATGCCGAAATGGTTGCAAGTGGTGGCAACCTTGAATCCCCTGAGTTATGCGATCGAACCGATTCGCTATCTGTATCTCCATTCTGACTGGGCCCTCAGCAGTATTGTCATGCAGGCCCCTTGGGGAGAAGTCAGCTTTGGCGGTGCATTGGGAATCCTTGCCGGATTTGCCGCAGTGGCATTATTGAGCATTCAACCCCTACTCCGGAGAACTTTTGCTTAGTAGAATGGTCAGTATAACTCATGGTTCACCTGACAACCCTATGAAATCGAAGTTCACCTTTTACCCAATGGCTCGAATTTCACTCGGAACCCTAGCGGCGATCGCCATGACTGCCGTGATGTTACCTGAGTCTGCGACAGCAGAAGAAACCAACCGCGCCAGTGATTTACTAGAACCCCAAATTCAGCTTCAAAAAAATCCCTTTGAATCAACCGCTGGAGATGGGCAGCAGATGAATGTATTGGATTTGATTCATCGTGCTCAATTCGGAACCACCCGCAGTATGCAGGAATTCAATCTCCAGCAACAGCAAAGCATCAATGATGCAGCAGCGGATTTCCGGTCCCGACAATTGCAAATGCTGCATAATTCTGAACCGGGACTTTCAGAAGAAGAAGCCATCCCCAACCCGGATTTACGTCCTGGGGGTACTCGTTAACTGAGTTTGGTTTAGGAATGAGTCATAAACGCTGATGGAACTAATTCCATCGGCGTTTATTTTTGTCGGAAATTAGGCAGAACTCTTATCCCTCATCCAGGCAATTTGTGCTGGGGGTAATTCAGGGCAAATTCTAAACGGTTTGCTAAATCAATAATGTCATCTTTTCTAGGAATTTCATCGACC
>CAYUEH010000232.1:0-8105 GCA_964442465.1 uncultured Laspinema sp.
GAAGACTCTGGAGGGAGTCGGAAGCTGGGGGACAACGCCGCCGTTGAAACACTATATTTGCAATAGCTGCTCCTATCCCACAGAAGATGGCAATGGTCATCATCCGGGCGGAGTCGATGTGGGGTTCCAGCGCACCTAGGACAAGCATCATGGTGACCATTGAACCGGCTATGCAGGTAATAAGGGTGGTAATTTTATAGTTCATAATTTAATTAACAGACCCTCCCATAAACAAACATTTCAGAAAATTCATAACCGGAGGTGAAACCCTGTGACTTGTCTGGGTTAGACCACCTCCGGAATACTTCAATTAATTTCCGCATTTCCTGCACCTCTAAATTCAATTCTTGAAAAGTTTGGGCAAGCTGTGCAGCCTGCCCATTCTCGCAACTAATCGCCCCAAGCAAAATTAGCTTGCGTATGGCAGCAATTTTGGGTCAGAGTTGCCCTCCTCAATCGCAAAATATTCGGCCTCAATGGTGTCAGTCATACTATCAAGGCATTGTTCAAATCCTTGACTAAAAAAATCACCTAAGTCGCCATTTTGCAAATCATTTTGAAGAATATGAAGCGCCTTTGCCCCAATTTGCTTTTTCATGGCATCCGCTAATTTCTGGGCGGCATCATCAATTTGATTGTTAATTTTTGCCGCTCCAGATTTACCAGAAGATTGAGAGCGATTTTGGCGCTTGCCATTGCCATTGCGTAAATTCTCAACGGTTTGTTTATCAGAGTTAGCCATCGTAAAGTCTCCAAATTTCTTTAATTGCCTCAGTTCTACCGCGTTCTTTCACTAGCTGTCGGAACTTAATTAACATTTCAATCGCTTCTCGGTTACATCCTCGGGAACGCTCCGGTAACTCAATCAATTCGAGTTCTTTGAGAACGGCCTTATCTTGGCGGAGCAAAGAGGATGAAATGCCGAGCAACTGCTCTATCGAAGAATTCGACAGCCAGTTTACATTTGGCGGTAGGTCGGCGATAATTTGCTGACTCATTTTTTTCGCCGCTTTATCGCTAGACTATGGACAATATAAAACCCCCTAGAAGGGGGTGTCAGTGATGTTTCGTCACAGGTCTATAAACCTCTGATTAAAAACTCATTATCTAGGCGGTCGTAGAACAGCTTTTTCTGGTATTCGACCACATAGACCATGATTAAAACGTCGGTGGTTTCCTCTTCAAACAGACAGGTAACCGTTTCCTGCCATCTCCTATTGGTCCGGGTCCCGAAAAAATTAGCCAGCATGGTTTTGATTTTCATAACTCAATCCCCAACTCACGGGCAATGGCAACGGTTTGAATTTTAATGGACCGTCTCGGGTTCTGCTTCCCAGATATCCACCGGCTGACGGTCTCCCGCGCAACTCCGTAATGAACCGAAAGCTGTTCGTGCGTCAGCTTTGATTTCTGGTACAAATCCCGAGGGTGCATTTCTAACGGCGGCATAATAATCGTGCTCATGCCCGCACCTCCTCACAGGTATCGCGGCGCAGGTCTATCTCGGCTGGGTGTCTGTCACTCATGAGGGGACCTCCGTAGCTAAGGCCCGTGGCTGATGCGCTTCGGCTGCGCGGGCTAGGATCCATTGGGCGAGGTTGAGCCAGTCGGTGGCGGGGAGTTCTGTCTCTAGCACCGGGTCCCAGTCTGGTTGGTCACACCACCAAAATTCCTGTCCGTCTAGTTCTGATTGGGAGGCATCCAGGAAATGGCAGCGACTGGCCGGTTTGGGGTCTGGCCCCTGGTCGGTTGCGAGGTAGGCTGCATGAGTGGCGACTTTGGCTAGGGCCAGATAGTCCAATCGGGTTAATTGGGTCTGATTGGCGAGAAATTCTTTTAAATTTTGAAGGTTCATCGCCCACCCCTCCGGCTACTGAATACATGGGCGGCGGCGAGGGCTTGGCACCACCCGAGGAACTCTACCCATTGCTCTAGGGTGAGGATGTTCTCTCCTCGCTGATGGAGTAGCGCCCCTAGGAGGGTTTGGGGATGGGGGTTGATTCGGGCTAGGGCGAAGGCATATTTTAGGCTGCAATCTTCGTTGCCAAAGGGCTGGAGGCTGGCGTCTATTGCTTTACTGGTAATGGCGCAAAGCATTGCGGTGTCTCGGAAGGTCAGCTTTGCCCCGTTGCCCAAAATTGGCTCGAACGCTTGCGCCGCATGGGGGGCGTAGTATCCGATGGGTTTCGGACAAGATGCTATTATTTTCATAGTGGAACTCCAATTAGGTTCGACTTGAGCCGTGCCAAACTTTTCCAGAGGTGTGCACGGCTTAAATCTTTTGAACAATTTAGTGTGTATTTAATATAAAGTAAGATAGATACACACGCTATGTCAAGAGAAAATCGAAAAAAATCCTTTAAATCGGTGAAAAAAATACCCCATAATATCCCTAGGATGAGATATTGGGATTAAATACACACCGAGCAGGAAAGATGGACAGTTTAAACTTTGGAGGAAGGCCCAAACGTTACCCAACACGAAAATCCCGGATTAATGCCTCGATTACCCCAGAGGGCATCGATGGATTAGATGCTTTGGCGCGATCGTTATATTCCAGTAGAAGCGAACTACTGGAAAAAATTGGTCGAGGAGAGCTTCTGGTCTTCAATCCCAAGGAAGCTCTTAGCCTGGGAAAGCTGTCGAAGAGCTTCTTGCCCAAGAACAGGCAAAACTTCGCAAAGCTCATGCTGACCTAACAGCCATTGAGTCCAAATTACCTGGTCTCAGGCAAGTAGCAGCAATTGAACGGAATCAGTCTGAGGCTGAGGAACTGCGAACAATGATCGATTTACTTTCCTCTGAAGTAGAAATGCTAGTCTCCATCTCCAACAAACTGAAGGAGTTTCAGCCCTCTGAACCCCGGTAGAAAACCTGTCGTTACCAAAATCCACACAGACCTGAGCATCAGGTTCTAATATTCGAGAGACATCTCATTAAAAACGATCCTTCCTTAACTGAGATCGCCTTTAATGGCCTTCCCCCGATACGCAACGGATAAAACTCATGCCGACCCTTGCCCCATTGCAAGGCTTTCAGGACCTCTCCTGATCCGCGTATCACCCTACCCCAGTCCCTCATTTAAAGGAATTACTTTTAAGGGAAACGCTAGAAGTTAGGGAGATTTCCCGCTTTTATGCCCTCTTATTTTTCCTAGGAAATTTTTCATTCCTCTAAAAAAAGAAGCCGGTTAGATATTCCGGTTGATGTCAAGCCCAGAGCCAACTGTCCAACCAAAAAAAAAAGAGCTGCCCCCTAAAATCTAACGCTCGTCTGGTAAACGAGCAAGGAAACAGCAAAAACCTGAAAAAAGTTTTCATTCTTTATTGTAATTCAAGTCTAACACAGGTTCGTGCATAGATAAAGGGGACAGCTCCAATAAAGGAGCAGTCCAGTGTCTACCCTTGAGAAACGTCCACCCGTTGAGTGGTGGCATCTCCGTAGATGTCACCAGTGCCAAAGTCCCGTTTTCAGCGAAAAACTTACCCGTTTTCTTGCCCAGTTTCAGAGCCGCCGGTGTCAAAGGTGGCAATGGATGGAGCAAGTTGAACTCTCCCAGCCGTCGCCGCAAACATTCGCGCCACAGCAGCTTCAGTCCACCTTAGACCGAGTAGGTGGAGGGGATGAGCTATGAGCACAGTCTACCCCTCGACTCTCTCCACTATCCGGGATTGGGCGATCGCAGATTGGCAAGCATCCGGCGTATCTCCGGCGCTCATTGATGCCAATCTCCAAATTTTTGGCAAGACCACCGAAGGCGAGGAAGGAGCGGCGCTCGACCTACTCCTTTACTCCGATAAACTTCCGCGCACTCAGTCCAGCGGCAACCCCATCAACGGCTACACCATCCGGAAATACTCCCATGTAAATGATGGCGGATGGTATTGCGCCACCCTGGACTACCGCAACGGATGGGAATCTGATTCCCTCTGGGGTTGCTTTAAGCCCCTCAACCCTCGCACTGAAATTAAAGGAGGTTTTGAGGGCGCTCGGGCCAAAACTAAAATAATCAAATACGAGCATCCGCCAAAGGCTCCAACTGAAGCCTTTTATCTAAAGGTGGATCCAGAGACTTGGCAAAAAATAGCCGATAAATACAATGTCCCCGTGGGGGCTTCTACGAACTTCTGGCAATGGGTGAAGGACCACCCCACCATCCCGGTTTACGTTACGGAAGGGGCCAAAAAGGCGGCGTCCATGCTGAGTCATGGTTTTGTCGCCATCGCCCTCCCTGGAGTCTGGAACGGGTTCGAGAAAGATGAGATTACCCAAAAAGTCTTGGGACTGAAAGAGTGCATCAAGGCACTCGGGCTAAAAGGCCGCGAGGTAATCATCGCGTTTGATTACGACCAAAAACCCGAAACTCAATTGCAGGTAGCCCGCGCCTCTTCTAAATTGGCCCGGTTGATGAAAGCAGAAGAGGCAAAAGTGCAGTTTCTCCTCCTCCCTCCCGGCAAAGAGGGGGAAAAACAAGGGGTTGATGATTATCTGGTGGGTTCGGGTGACCCTGATTTTTCTGGATGCCAACTTGCTAAATCTCCATTCCGTCCTGGGACCGATGACCCGTGGGAACTCTCCAAATGGCCTGCAATCCGCACCAGCTTGGAAAAATTGGGCGATTTGAGCCAACATCTAGGCCATTCCCTGGCTGATGCCAGCGGGTTGTTTGTCATCAAGGCCGGAACATCCTCCGGCAAGACCACCTCAATCGGGGGCGATCCTAATCTCTGTATCAACGGCGAGGTTCGGGGGTGGATTAACAAGGGTCGCCGGGTTTTGGTCATCAGCAACCGCACGAGCACAGGCAGGGAACTGGCGAAGCGCTTTGGGGTGGCTTATGTCGAGGAAAACGACAGGGACGCGAATGCTTGTGGGATGGCCCACTGCATCGAGTCCTGTAAACCCTTTGGAAAAGCAGGGGTTAGGATCACTCGGGTATCGCCTGACGGGGAACCGTTGGACTCCGAATGGCTGAATGATTGCGTAGTCATTCTTGATGAGTTCGACCAAACCCTCGCCCAAATGTTGGGGGGGGCAACTTGCAAGAAGGATAGGGGTTGGATTGTCTCAACCTTCAAAGGATTGTTGCAAGATGTCCTAGGGCGCTCGGACGGATTGGTTGTCGCCATGAGTGCCGACATTTCAGATGTGGATGTGGAATTCATTGTTGATACCGTTGCGCCAATCAGAACCATCACCCCCACAATTCTGATCAACGAATTTCGCCGCGAGCGCAAATACTCCCTCTACTCCTACCAATCTCAGGCAGAGGTGTATTTTCAAGCCTGCAAAATCTTGAGGGGGAAACCTGGGGATAAATGTCTGTTCTTTTCGGTGGAAGGTCAGAGATCCTCCTCGACCTGGGGAACCCAAACCATTGAGCGCAAGTTGCTCCAAGATTTCCCAGGACTACGAATCTTGAGAATTGATGCCCAAACCCTGGGAACGGATGGTCACCTCGCTTTTGGCTGCATTGAGCGGTTGAACGAATTAGCCCGCGAGTATGACGTGATCCTCTGTTCTCCTTCCATTTCCTCTGCTGTATCGCTAGATGAGCGGGATCGCTGGGTTGCGGTCTGTGACATCAGCAACGCACTCACCTCGGTGCGGGAATATCGGCAGCGTCTTGACCGGGTTCGAGAAGGGGTAGATCGCCACTGTTTTATCAAGAAATCTGGAACTCCTCTGGCCAACGGCTCAAGCCATTGGAAAGGAATTGAGGCGGGTAAGGATCGAGAATTTAAGGGAACCCTTGCAGTTCTGGAACGAACGGACACCGAGGATCTGGAGTCTCGTACCTGCCCGGTGAGCAAGCGGGCATTTTGCAAACAATCCGCACGGTTTAACCGGGATATTTACAACTATCGGGAGGCGGCACTGCAATTCCTCCAATCCGAGGGAGTTGAAATTTTCGAGGGAGTTACCGAACTAGAGAAGGAACAAATCCAAGCCATTCAGAAGGATTTCAAGGAGACCAAAAATGAGCAATGGGATGAGCATTCTCAAGCCCGCGCAACGGCTGACCCTCTGACTACTGAAGACTTTGAGGCGCTTGACAAGAAATCCTCAAAGACCCGCGAGGAAGCTCTTTCCTGTGAACGCTATCGAATCAGCGGTGACTTGGGAGGGGTTGAGCTAACGCCTGAACTGGTCAAGGCCCATGACAAAGGGTTGCACCGTTTATGGAAACTTCACTACTATTTCATCCACCCCGACCATGCCCATTTTTCGGATTCGTCTGAGTTGGATGCAATCGCCAAAAAACCTTTGATCCACACCCCAGATGTTCGGTCTTGGAAACTCAAGGTTAAGGCACTGGAAATTTTGGGGGTGCGAGGGGTCTTGACTGGCGAACCGATGACCGCTCAATCCGAGGCGATCGTCACTTTGACCAAAAATGCCAAGGCGAATGCAAAAGACCTCAAGGGGCTATTCGGGACGGCGATTTCGGCTAACTGCTCCCCCATCCAAACTACCCAAACCCTATTGGCTCTCATGGGGTTGAAATTGACCTGCACGGCGAGGAGAAGGGGGGCCAATGGCAAGCTGGAGCGGATCTATTCCTTCCTCCCCCCCACTGATGGTAGAGACCAAATTTTTGCCAAATGGAACGAAGCTCTGGAGTCCAAAATCACCAATAGTACAGCCACGGATGTTGCTACAGATTTACCAGACTGTGCCACCCCTCCCGGCTGTGCCACCCCTCCGGATACTGAATCGGCGAATGTCTTGCAGGGCAAGGATTTTTCCGACTGTGCCACCCCTGCCGACTGTGCCACCCCTGGTAATAATATATCTATAAAAAATAAGGGTGGATCAAAATCAACAGCGTTAGAGTTTTCTCCCCTACTCAAAGAGGGCGATCGGGTGAGGTTGATTTACGAGGGTTCCCCCAGGACTGGCACAATCGCCTACTGGAACCCGGCCCAAAATGCGCCCGCTATCCTCCTAGACAAAGAAGGCAAGTATGGAACAACCCCGATTGTGCAATGGGGACAAGTTTCAGCGGTGGAGAGCCGTGAAAGGGATATTTTCGCCCTCTGGAATCAGATTTTTAGCCTTGTCGATTATGTACCGATGGGGAACCCTCTTTTGTCTTCCCTCCCGCCTGACAACGCAGATGAATCCGTGCTGATGGAATACTTGAGTCAACTAGAAATTGCCGCATTTTAAACAATAGGAGCAAGTTAGTGGTTCAAGCAAAACGTAGACAACTCGCCCACTTAAAGGCTATGGACAATGGGAGCTTGTGGCTATGGTGTCCTCTAAGGGTCGATATTTTCAGGGCATCCGGTTGAGGAGGGACGATGAACAGTCCCCGACGGTGCTAGAGACATTGACCTCTTCAGTGCTGAGTGTCGGGTCTAGCGTCGGGTCTAGTGTCGGGTTAGTGTCGAGTACAGAATCCTTGCTAGGCAAGGATAGTGTCGGGTATGTCGGGTTAACTTCAACTATAGAGGAGTTGAAAAATGAAGAAGTTAACCCATCTTCCCCGCAAGAGGAAAAAATCAAAAATACAGCAGTATTTGAGGACGGACAACCCAACATCCCCGACACTATCTCCACTGGGCAGGGGTTTCAACCCGACACTCCACCCGATATCCGACCCGACACTCAACCCGACACTCAGCCGGGTGATCAGGAGGCAAATCCTGAACCAACACTACACGCTCTAGTCATGGAAGCCCATTCTTTAGTACAAGAAATGGTGGCTCAAGGGGTAGCAAGCAATCAGCAGTTCAGAGAATTTGTCAACCGCCGCTATGGGAGACTTACTAAATTCGCAATGACCCGAGAAGAGTTGGAGGATTTGCTCCGGCTGTTAAAGCTGTATGGTCCGGCTATCTGTTCTCGTGTCACCGGCGAGTTCAACCCACCGACCCAGATCCAGCTAGATTTTTGGTGATTCTTCTGCGTGGCTGCCACCCCGTTGCGAGGCTCGACCAAAATCGTTGAAACAACCAAAACCCGTTCGGAGCCTTACCTCCTTACCAGGTAGGGTTCAGCTTTTGGGTTCTCCCTTTCAGATGGTCTGTCTGGCGACAAAATTTGTGAGCCTCGCAAACCGCTTCTGGACTTTGGTCAACATTAGTAAATAGATGTTT
>CAYUEH010000233.1:0-1863 GCA_964442465.1 uncultured Laspinema sp.
CCCCATCGCCCCCATCTCCCCCATCTCCCCCATCTCCCCCATCTCCCCCAATCCCCCTCATCCCCCATCCTTAACCAGGATCTCGCGAATAGCAGCAAGCAACATCCCCGAATCAAAAGGTTTACTCAAATAAGCAGTTGCTCCTAATTCCATCCCTTTGTAAATATCCTCTCGACTGGCGCGGGAGGAGAGCATCACCATCGGTAAGTGATGCCATTGGGGATCGGATCGCACCGTCAGGAGTAATCCTAATCCGTCTAAATGGGGCATTTCCACATCGGAGAGGATGAGGTGGAAGTGTCCCTGGGGCGATCGCGCTAGTTGAGTTAATGCCTCCCGTCCATCGGTACAGAGTGTGGGAACAAATCCGGCCCTCTCGAATAAATCCTGCAACATCCGGCGCATGGTGAGGGAATCATCCACAATTAATATCTGGGGGGGAGAAGCATCGGAACTCAACATGGTATCCTGTGAGACATCGGCGACTCGTCTGAGGGGGGAACGGGGAAACAGTAAGGGGGGAAAGTGATGGGGGGCGAGGACCGGCACTACTTCACCGCTGCCTAAAACAGTACAACCGGCAACGTAGGGAGGGACGGGAACGGTTAGATCCAGGGGTTTGAGCATGACGGGGCGTTCTTCGAGTACCGCATCCACGGCGATCGCCACCTGTTGACCCTTCACCCGCAGAATCAGACAAACCGAGGGCGAATTTACTGTAGAAACTGCTTCCCGGACTTGTGTTCGATAGGGCAGCAAATCCCATAATCTAAAGATGGGCAAGGGTGCGGTTTGTCCGGGAATTTCATGATGGCGATCGCCTATTTCACTCCCTGCGATCTCTGCCTCGGATAACTGCACCACAGCGATCGCCTGATCTGCGGGAATTGCCACAGTGTAGTCCTGACATTGGCACAAATAAACGGATAACCGGCTCAAGGTCAAGGGAACCGCAATGGTAAACTTAGTACCCTGTCCCAATACTGTCTCAACTTGCAAAGTGCCGCGCAGTCGCGCTACTTGATGTTGCACAATATCTAATCCCACCCCTCGCCCGGATAAATCTGTCACCTTCGAGGCAGTCGAAAATCCCGGCGTGAACAGAAATTGTAAAATCTCACTCGGGTGGGAATTATCCGGAGATAAGGTTTTAGAAAACCCTTTTGCGGGATCAATCAGTCCCATTGCTAAGGCACGTTTATAAACTTTCTGGGGATCAATCCCGCGTCCATCATCTTCCACTGTAATCACCAATTGCGACCCTTCAACGGTGGCAGAGAAGGTGATTTTAGCAGTGGGTGACTTGCCGAGTGCTTTGCGTTCCGTGGGTAACTCGATGCCGTGATCGAAGGCATTGCGAAACAGGTGGGTTAAGGGGGTTTGTAATTGTTCTACAATCGGTTGATCCACCCGTCGATCTTTTCCCTGGATGACTAATTCAACTTGCTTCCCATACTGTCGTTGCAAGGTTTCCAAGGGGGTAATAAATCGCTCGGCGATCGCCCCAAAGGGAATCAGTCGGGAGTCGGTGAGGTCCCGGTTTAGTTGGTTTAAAGAGGTTTTGAGGCGATCGAGGGTGTGTTGGAGATCGGAGGCGATCGCTGCTAGGTGTGAGGGGGATGGGGAGAGGGTGGCGATCGCTGTTTGGAGTTTTTCTTGTTCTAGGGTGAGGCGATCGGATTCCATAACTAAATTATCCAGGGTATCACTCATGCGATCTAAGCGCGTGACGGGGACTCGCAGGGTGAGATTTGCCGGTGTCAGATCAGGATTGGGATTGACAATCAGGTATTTTAAAAACCTTTCTGGGATAGAGGAACGGGTTGTTTCTGACTCGGGAGATGGGGAGGATGGGGAGGATGG
>CAYUEH010000233.1:1963-5626 GCA_964442465.1 uncultured Laspinema sp.
GATGGGGAGGATGGGGAGGATGGGGAGGATGGGGAGGATGGGGTGAGGATTTCGGTGCGCAGGGTGTGAATTCGGGCGATCGCCAGTTGTGCTAATTGTTCCGGTGGCGCTTGTTCCTGGGAGAGGGATGCAGAAATGTCCCTACTGATGGTAGTTAACCCCTCTAACCCCAAAGTTTCCCCCAGGAGAGTGCATTCGGCTAAAAAAACCGTGAGACTCTCTCGGAGTGAGGGTTCTGCCGAGGCGGGATTGTCGGTTAATTCATCTAGCGATCGCCTTAGGCGTTGTAGACAATCCTCTAAATCCACCTCCAAGGCAGTTTTCACAAAAGAGTTCACCGGGGAATCAGTGGCGCGAGGGAAGTCTTCCCCTGCGTTTTCTTCTTCCCAACTCTCTTGAAGTGGAGGGGGTAAATCTTGGACAAAGCGATCGAGGGTGAGGATCAGGTTTTGGAGGCGGCGATCGGAGGTTGGGGAGTCGGTGCCATTCCAAGCGCGCACGAGTAAATCCCCGATGGGATCGAGACTCAGAGATAAGAGTTCGTAGGCGGAAGGTAAGTGAGGGACTCGTCCATTATTGAGGGCGATTAATAACTCTTCGATCGCGTGTGCCAGGTGGGAGAGTTGCTGTAACCCCACCATTCCAGCACCGCCTTTGAGGGTATGGGCGGCGCGAATCAGATCGGGAAAGGCAGCGCTGAGGTTCTCCTGAGTAGCGGCGTTGCTGCTTAAGCACTGGATACCCTGTTCTAAGGCGAGTAAACATTCTGGTGCTTCTTCATGGAGGAAGCAGTGGCGCGCTTCTGGGTTGATGTTGGCGATCGCCGGAGAGTCGAGGGGGTGATTTTCCGGCACAGCGGTTTCCCGATTGGATGCTATCATCGAAATTCTCCAACAGTGGGGGTACTGTGCCGACTGAGGGCGTCAAATAGGGCGCTCACTTGGAGCAATCCCACGGGAACCCGACGCGATGCAGTATCGGTGGGGGGTGAGATCCAGATTAACCCGGAAAACAGGGGACGGAGTAGGGGTCTCCAGGGATCCGGAATGGGGGTAACCTGGGTGGCGTTGAGAGTGAGGGTGACAAGGCGATCGCAGACGAGACAAGCGAAGGGAGTGACGGTGGATTCTTCCTCTTGGGGGTCCGGTTCTGTTCTGGGGTCCTTGCGAATGATGACCAAGGTTAACTCATCCACCCGCGAAGGCGATCGGGGAGTCAGTCCCAATACCTCCGTCAGAAAATCAGCCAAATCAATTACCCATAGCAACTTACCGGCGGTATTCACCACCCCTAAAATGGGTTCGGGAACCCCGGGGATCGGACAAATTTGCCGTCGCGATAAGGTAATTTCCTCTACCACTTGCGCGATCGGCACCACGACTTGTACCTTGGGGCTTAATTGCAACCCTGCATACGTTCTCAACATTTTCCCGGTTATCCTATCGCACTTTGAATCCCTGGTTCCAATTCGCTTGCTATAGATTACGATAGTTCATTCCCCCGGGGAAATGAGGTCAAATCAGCCGGTTTGTAAAATTGTTTCTCTTTCAGAATCTGCCGTACCGAGTAACTGCATTTCGATCGCCTTCAAGAGTTGTTGGGCATCAAAGGGTTTCGTGATATAATCATTGGCTCCCACCATCCGCGATCGCATCTTATCAATGATCCCATCCCGTCCCGTCAACATCACAATCGGGATTTCCTGTAACAAACTCGACTGGCGCAACATCCGACAGAGTTCATAACCATTAATTTCTGGCATATTAATATCCATCAGCACCAACGCCGGTTTATGCCTTGCCAAAGTCGTTAACGCTTTCGCCGGTTCCGTTAACATCAAACAGCGGTATCCCGCCGCCTGCAAAATCGCCCGAACGTGCCTCTGAGTTGTTTTACTATCATCAATACAGGCAATAATCGGCCCATCTTCTACTTTTTCCGACTGATAGGGTTTCACCCCCACCGCTTCCGCTTGCACCAACGGTTGCAGTAACAGTGCCAAAGACAGGACATCGATTTTCAACCCTTGGGCCACTTCATACAGACATCCCCCCCGATTTAAAACTTCAATCAGCCGTTTAATCCTTTCAACATTTTTAAACGTCGGCCACAGCAGTTTAGGAATTTGCTCTAAATTCCTAATAAAAACCCTCTGAAAAGGCGAGGCAATTTCAGACCTGATTTTTCCCCACTTCCCAATGGCTTCCCGCATCGGTAAAATCGTCTGCTTCAACGGCAGAGATAGCAGAATTGGGTCCAGTCCCACCGTCTTTTCAAATTGCAGTCCCGCTTGGGGTAAGTTGAGGACTTGGACTAATGCTTCTTGGGTTAGTTTAAATAAGACTTCTCTAGCCTGGTGCAAGGAAATTTTTCCCGTTTTCCAATAATGGCAAATCCCCTGATAGTCCGACTGAAACCCTTCTAAGGAAAGCTCTTTCAGTTCCGGACAGAACCGAGAAAGGTAATAACTCAGGCGCTCTTTGTATCCCGTTAAGCTACTGGCAAAATGCACCTTGCCATTGCCAAAATGGACTCGCCAAAATACAGAAGGATCCGATGTATCTCGAATCGTTAATCGCCCGGATAGATTGTTGGTCACAATTTTTTGTAATGCCTTAGTCGGCGACCCGACAAGCTGGGCTGCGGCACTGCGAACTGTCTCTTGTTTTTGGGGCTGGATTGTCGGGTTTTCTACCATGAATTCCTCCCTATATTTAAGGGTAAAATTATTTACAATTTTTCTTCATGAGTTGAAGAAAATTATTAGATTTAGTTTAAAAATATGCTAGAATTTATCGGCATTCAATGTCGTTACTGCTTGGATTGTTCTGATTTTTGTGAAATTCCCCTCCTGATTTTAAACCGTTAATGGCTTCTCTAGTTTATCTACCCGCTAAGGTGAACGCTGTTACCCTTGTAACATCCCAGGAAATTAGTCCCCTGATTCATCATGATTTTTTAACAATTGGCGATCGGGCATCCCGGGAATCTTTGTATCTAAAATTACTAAATCCAGGTCACGCCGGTTAGAGAGTATAGTTACATGATGACCCATGACCTAGGGCGATCGCATCAGCCATCTGGCTGATTTTTAAATCCTTTCTTGCGGAGTTCACAAACCTAACTGTAACAACCTCTGCTTGGCCTAAAATTTAACAGTTAACTCTCATGAATTTAATCATTAAGTAGACAACTTGACGAGATTCCCTCCAATAATTAAGAGTCTCCATATCCTCTACAATCGAGGGTAAATTTCTAATCTCATCTCTTCAACGCCTAGAAAATCTGACTTTCCCACTATGCTATAGTTTAACGGTTCCAGTGTTTTAGAACATCCGTATTTGTCATCAATCATTTCTCCGTAACGATACGGAGGGCCTTGTTAGTATTTATACGGAGGGCTTGAGGAGATGGGGTTCATGTTCGTAGTAACGACTTCAGTCGTTGCTCTCGTGTGATGGCTTCAGCCATCACACGAGCAATCCCAGGGTCTAGTGCCTGCTGCGTTGGGAAGTGGAGGCAGAATCCCTGATATCCGGGCGTGACGAAAGCTGAAGCTTTCGTCAGGCGGCAACGACTGAAGTCGTTACTACGAACAAGATGAGGAGAACGACTGAAGTCGTTACTACGAACAAGATGAGGAGAACGACTGAAGTCGTTACT
>CAYUEH010000233.1:5726-8096 GCA_964442465.1 uncultured Laspinema sp.
AACGACTGAAGTCGTTACTACGAACAAGATGAGGAGAACGACTGAAGTCGTTACTACGAACATACGAACATCTTCCCCATCTTCCCCATCTCCCCCATCTCCCCCAACCTCCCCATCGCCTTGCGAAAGGCATTACCCTGTTATTAAACGATGATTATTAACGGAGTGACTGAGATGACGGATTTTGATTATGACCTATTTGTGATAGGTGCGGGTTCTGGGGGATTAGCGGCATCGAAACGGGCTGCCTCTTATGGGGCTAAAGTGGCGATCGCCGAAGGAGATTTAGTCGGAGGTACCTGTGTCATCCGGGGTTGCGTTCCCAAAAAATTAATGGTCTATGCGTCCCAATTTTCTAAACTGTATCAAAATGCCGTGGGTTACGGTTGGGACAAAGCCGAACCCAATTTTGATTGGAATAAGCTGGTGGAAGTGGTTCAGAAAGAAGTGATGCGCCTGAATCAGATCCACATTAATAATCTGGAAAAAGCTGGAGTTGAGTTAATCAAGGAAATGGCGACTTTTGTTGATCCCCATACCATTCAAGTGGGCGATCGCCAAGTCACCGCCGACAAAATCTTGATTGCCGTGGGAGGAAAACCACAGAAACCTGATATTGAGGGTATCGAACATACCATTACCTCCAATGAAATGTTCCACCTCAGCGAATTTCCCAAACGGTTCGCCGTTTGGGGCGGCGGTTATATCGGCGTCGAATTTGCTTCGATTATGAATGGGTTGGGGGCGGAAGTCACGGAAATTATTCGCCGCGACTATATTTTAAATGGCTTCGATGATGATATTGCCCGCAACATCCAAGAAGGCATGACCAAACATGGGATTCAATTCAAAACTCAGACAACTCTGGAGAAGATTGAAAAGACCGATGACGGCTTAAAATTGATGTTTGCTGGGGAAGAAAATGAGCCAGTCACCGTCGATGCGTTACTCTGTGCCACGGGTCGGACACCCAATTTAAGCCGGTTAAATTTAGAGAAGGCTGGGGTCGAAGTGATTCTCGGTGCGATCGCCGTGACTCCCGATAGCTGCACGAATCAACCCCATATTTATGCCGTGGGAGATTGCACCGATCGCATGAATTTAACCCCGGTGGCGATCGCTGAAGGTCGCGCTTTTGCCGATACCGTCTTTGGTCACATCCCCCGCCATATTAACCATACCGGCATCCCCACCGCCGTTTTTTCCCAGCCAGAAGCCTCCACCGTCGGCTTAACTGAAGAGGAAGCCCGAGACAAAGTGGGCGACAATGTAACCATCTATCGCGCCAAATTCCGTCCCATGTTTTATAGTCTCACCGATGCCGATGAAAAGGTGATGATTAAATTAATTGTGGACAAAACCACCGACCGCATTTTAGGAGTCCATATGGTCGGTAAAGATGCTGCCGAAATCGTTCAAGGATTGGCAATTGCTGTCAATATGGGAGCCACGAAAAAAGACTTTGATGCCACCATTGGCATTCATCCTTCTACTGCCGAAGAGTTCGTGACGTTACGTTAATTACCCCAAGAAGAAACCGGGCTGGTGCAATCAACCCGGTTTCTTTTCTGGGAAGAGTTTAGAGATTATTCTGGGCAGAATTTTCCCGTTCAAGTTGTTCGATTTCTTTAATATAAACTTCCCCCAACTCTTGTCCCGCAATGGGAATACTTTGATAGGTCACCTGACCTTTCATTATTATCTGTTCCCCCACATTTGGAAGAGTTGAATCGGTCAGGACCCAAATGGCTCCCGTGGCATCCTGAAGTTGATAAGCCCCGGATTGCAGAAACGGGGCGCGATTTTCAACGATGCCTTTTAAATACACCGTATCTTTTTTCTGCCAGTCGCGGTGGATCTGCTCAATATCGGTGACGCCTACTCCCGACTTAACCAAATTGGTACAGCCCCAGAGTCCAGCAATCATTAAAGATAAAGAGCCAATTTTAACAGTTTTATTGAAGGCCCGGAACATGACAGTGACAGCCATAATGTTAAAAAGATAGCGGTTATAGGGGTTAGAATTCACAGCGAGAATGCTGGATCATCCGGAAGAGGTGGGGTGGCATTTCCAGAGTTCAAATGACTGAAAAATCTCGATGATTTGAGGGCATCAATAGCCGGTTTAACTCCGGTGCGATCGCCCCAGGGACAGGAACTGGAGAAGGCGGATTTCAGTAGAAGGCGATCGCACCCACTCAACCGGAGCCACCCCAGGGGAATCCGCTCATCCGGGGGCCACCTCTGCGGATAGATGAGTCTTGCTCATAGTCTATCGCAACCCCCCGGTTTTCGCTTAATCCCCGAGTACAAGTCTAGGTAACCCAGATGATTGATTCGGGGGGCTTTTGGAAGGGACCCAGGCGATCG
>CAYUEH010000234.1:0-8090 GCA_964442465.1 uncultured Laspinema sp.
TATATGTTACTACATTCCCTGGATTTTATAGAGAAAAATTTTCCGAATGATGGCGTTGAGGGGTTAAAAATTCACTTAAATAAAGGAGGAGGGGTTCTTCAAAATGTTGATGAGTCGTTGTGGCGATCGCCTCCAAATATTGTAACAATCGCCGAGACTGTTCCAGATTAACGCGATAAGTGCCATCAACCAGCTCAAACAGAGGGATATCCGGCGTGAGAGGATATTCTGTCGTCGCCGCCAGTTCCGGCATGGGGACTGTCGAGTTCACAGACGAACTCAACCCCGGAGGTAAATCCCCCTCCAGGAACCCTTGAATCCGACTCCCCAGCGATCGCCCGTGAATCCCGCGACGTTCCACCAATGCCACAATTTCCCCCAAGGACCGGGGACAGTCGTCCGTGATTGCACGTAACAACTCCGCTAGTAAAAAATAATCCCCATACTGCTGCCGGTTCAAGTCCAGAACCCGAGGATACAAAGGCAACGCCGCCAATCCGAAGGCAATCCGACTCGAACCCGACCCCCGATTTCCCCGGGGTGGATCAGCGATTAACGTCGCATTCGGGAGTTTTTGCCGGATCCACCCCCGGAACGAGAGGGATTGTGCCGTCCCCCCAGTACAAACCGCCCGCTCAATGGCGATCGCCGATAAACCCGTTTCAATCAACAACTCATTCAACGCTTGATTCAAAAAATTGAGAAACGGCTCAACCACTAAGGTTTGTAACTCCCGGTGAGCGATCGCCCAACGAAACTCCCCCACCGTCACCGGATATACATCTCGCTCTTGCAGCGCCAACTTCACCTCTTCCGCTGCCGCTAACAATTCTCTTCCGGCTGGGTGTTCAAGTAATCGCTGCTGTAACTGCATTCGCCGCACCCCATCCGGTTCTCCCGGATGGGGTAACTCCAAATCGCATCCCAGATACCAATATCCCCGATTCTCCCGACGGACTGCCTCGGTCCAAAATAACTGACAGATAATATCTTGATCTAACCCGTGACCCGCTAATGGGAAACTGCGAGTTTTGAAGTGAGATTCACTGAGTTCCTCCAGGTTTTCTGGCACCGCCACCAACGCCAACTCCGTCATCGTCGCACCGGAATCGATCGCCAATCCATAGCGCGTACCCACCGCCCGAGAGCGGTGCCAACTGGCTCCCGGTCCTTCCTGGGGGTGAAATTGTCGCGATAAGACCGAAGGAATCGTCACCCGTTCCCCACCGACTCCCGGAAGGACTGACAACCATGCGGCGATCGCATTTTCCACAAATAAAACTTGAGCCGGTTCTTGAACCAGTTTCGCACTTAAGATGGATTCGCGAATATTAAAACAATAACTATCCGGCCAACTCCCGGGAAAACTCACAATGGCCCCGCGCAACTGAGCGATCGCCTGGGGAAACAAATCCGGTTCTAACCCGGCAGCGCCCCCAATCGCAGCAGAAGGCGTCGCCATCGTCAGGGCCGATGACAGGGTAGCAACGGCGTGACGGCGAGGAGAGGAAGCAGAAGGCAACCTGAGCGATCGCCCAGAACCATAAGCCACTTCCACCACCGGCACCTCATCCGCCTGGGCATAAGGAGCCACCCCAGCAGCGGCGATCGTCGCCAACAGCGCGCTCAACGCATCAAGCAAATCGCTTAATACCAAGGACCTTCCGTGCGATCGTAACACCACCTCGCGTTTTGCTCGCTTGCGATTCAGCAACTCCAAGGGGACAACTGTCGGGTGCATTCCCGAGTCCCAAAGATTGTCCTGCCCTTTCGTTCCTGCAATCCCCGGCAACAACAGGGGTTTAAACTGATGCAACCACCATCCCTGGGACCGCAGATAAACTTGGGAAGGCAAGCGAAACGTGGGGTCAGAACCCTGAGAACCGAGGGGATGCCAATAGAGCGGATATAACTGACAGGTGAGGCGATCGAACAAAGCTGCCGAAAGGTGAGTCGTCCCGAGATCAATTCCCAAATACCAGAACCCTGCCGATCCGTTTGGCATTGCCATTCTTCTGTTTCCCCCTTAGCTGGTTGCCGTCCCAAAATGAGTTTAACCGTTTACTATCCTAAACGCGCAGGTGTTCACCGGAAAAAGTCAGCGGTTGAATCAGATACTGGGAGCATCGGACCAACTTTCAAAGAAATTATCCAGGGTGGGATTGGCGAGGTCATCATCGGGGGAGATGGGGACCTCGGTTTGCTCTGGCTCAGGTTTGGGATCCGATGGTGTCATGGCTTCCTCTTCATCATCCATAAAGTCAGCGAAAAAATCTTCCACTGTCTCCTGGGTGACATCTTCCTCCCCTGTGACTTTGACCACCGGAGGCGGATTGGTTGCCATCAGTTCAGCAAAAATATCATCTAAGGTGGGCAAAACATTGTTCGATCGCCCCGTTGCCTCGGGTTCCGTTTCACCTTGAGGAGTGGAAGATCCATCGGTTAGTCCAGAGATGGTCTTCTGGGACTTGAGGGAGTTGGACTGAGTTTTAGAAGGTTGATCGGCTTTTACTGGCGGGTTTCCCGGTGGTTTCCGTCCGGTTTCAGTCCGGGAGGGGGGTTCCGTCTCAGGAGTCACATCCGCTTCAAGTCCGATCGCATTCTTGTCCGCTTCCCCTGCCTTTAACAGGAACTCTCCTCCCTCGGCATCTAAAGAAGCCTCTCCACTTTCTTCCCAAGGCAGAGTTCCATCCAACTCCTCTAAGCTGACTGTCTCGGATAACGAAGGTTCAGCGGCAAGGTCCTCCAGCCATTGTTCAGCGCTTAACTCGGTCCCCGGCAAGTCTGAGGGGTCCGGACTTGGACCCTGGGCTTCTGTTTCTTCTAATTTAGACAGGTCCTCATCTAAGCGTTTGATGCCGGTATTACTTAGCCAGAGATTGTCTAGGTCCTCCTCTAGGTCCTCATCAGGGAGTAAATCTTCTTGGGGGGAAGCGGGAATATAGGCGCTTTCTTCCCAGTCTCCCGCTAAATCGAGGTCCGAGGCGATCGCCTCATCCTCGAATTCGGGAAGCCAATCCTCCATCAGAGAATCGGCTGGCCCCTCCACCCTTTCCGGTTCTGGGTCCGGTAACGCTGCCGGTTCTGGGGACACTCCAGTTGCCTCGGAAACCGTTTCAAAATTAGCAAACAAATCGTCTGTGGGTTCCTCGGTTGAGGTGGCTGGGGGTTGCGGTTGCTTCCGGGGTTCGGTCTTCTGGGGTGGGGGAGGGGAGTTGGTTTCTGAAGCCGATCGCCCTTTGGTGATTTCTTCGGAAATAGCAGCGTCCGACTCCGTAAGCAGGGACTCTAGGCGATCGCCAAACAGAAACTCATCCATATAGTCTTCTGAATACTCGCCCCCCATTCCTGGGGCATCAGGGCGACTCTCCAATTCCGCAAATAAGTCATCCTCGCCATCAGGGTAACGCTCCTGAGTCTCACCACTATTCGGTTCTTCAGGGAGGGCGAATAAATCCCCATCTCCCGACTCCGGGATCAACTCCGATGGGGTAGAGAGATTTTCTTCAAGTTCCAACCCCTCAGACAACTCCCAATTTTCCGGCAAGTCATCATCCTCTGTCACCCACCCTTCCAGACCTAATTCTGGTAGGTCCTCGAAATCCAGATCCGACGTAGCATTGGGGGGATTTTCCGGGGCGATCGCCTCGGGCAACTCAGGCTCCTCAGCAGTTTCAGCCCATTGCGCGGCGAGTTCAAAGTTGTCTTGAGACATTTCCAACCGAGTCTTAGGGACTTTTTGAGGGGTTCTCTGGGTTGCCTTTGCCCGGTCCAGATCCGGGGATGCCGAGGGGGTTTCCTCCTCTGCTGCCTCCATTGGATGGGTTAATTCTGAACCCGCAAAGGGGAAAGTGAACAGTTCAGGGTTCTCTTCCCAGGAAAGTTCAGATGCCGATGCCGGGGCAGAAACTTGGGTCGTTTTAGGCCGCTTTTGGGGGGGAGATTCAGCCTGAGCTTGACCTGGGGGTGTCGTTGGCACAGAGGGGACCGGAGGGGTGTTGGGGGATTTCGGTGGAGTAGTTGGAGAGTCTAGGTTAGAGGGTTCTGGGTCGGATTCTGGGGGAGAATCCCGATCATTGGCGATCGCCCCTTGAGTCGAAGAGAGCAATCGCAGAGATGATTTTAAATAGGAGGAAGTCTCTTGACCTAAGAGTTGGGCCAGGTGATTGACCAAGGCGCTAAACATCAGTTCCCCTTGTTGTCCGAGGCGATGCATCTTGTCTAAACCTTGAACCAGGGAGTCATTGTAACTGTTAACGTTACGTTCGAGGGCTTCAAAGACAACCCGCAGGGTAGAGTCGAGGGACATCAACAGGCGATCGGATTCCCCCTGTAAGCGCTGCAACTGTTCTAATCGGGCTTCCGGGGATAACAGTCCTGAATTCTCTACCATGAAGGCGTTGAGATTTTCGCGGAACTCAGAGTCGAGGGGGCTTTGTTCCTGGCGATCGCCAGTCCCCTCCATTAAGAGTTGGGTTTCGATTTGTCCGATCGCCTGAGAAACCTGTTGGGAGAGGCGGTCTTGCAGGGGGCCGAGTAAGGCTTGGAGAAAATCAGCGATCGCCTGTTGTTGTTGAGCCTGTTGTCCCGCCAGGGTCTGGTAATGCCGTTCTCTTTGCTCCAACTGCCGGACTTCTGCCATCAGGGAATATCGCTCTTGTCGTAACGTAGCGATTTCTTCCTGTAACGGCTGCATCAGGTTAGTCCGTAACCCGCTCAAATCTTGCATCAGAGCTTGCAAAACCGCTTGAGCTTCAGCCGCTTCGCTGGTCGCTCCTGGGGCGATCGCATAAGGCGGCAGAGCACTCACCGTCCCTCCTTGATCGCAGCTCAGTTGGGAATCCAGATAGAGACGAACTCGCTCCAAAACCCGCCGAGTCTCTCCTGAACTCCACCACGCGAGGCGGGAGTTCATTTTTCGCAGAATTCCATCAATGTCTGCAATCAGTGCTTGTAGTTGATCCCGATTAGAACTCACCATAGAACCTCTGGCGATAAGAACAGCACAGACTTCCCCTCTGCCCCGAAAATACTGGTACTTTTAACGTATCGTAGCTTGTGGCGAGGCAATTTTTTGATTCATTTTCAGACGATTCCAAGGGATGTGCCTCGCATCCAGCCCAGGGCGACTCCGTGGGGTTGTTGCGACTAGAGCCTGAGTACAGTTTGAGATCCCCGGAACAAGACGCCCGGTTTTTGGCCGAGATTGGCTGCTTTCAACAGCCCAGATGTTGTCATCAACCCGGTTGGTTTTCCCAATCCTGTACGGGCATTCTCAAAGCAGAAAACGATTAGGCTTGATTGCCAACGGTTTCGGCTGAATTGATTTTTCGGGGGAGGTTTTACCCACAACAGCCCTGGAGCATGGGTTAGCCAATGGCAGATCCCGGGTTGGGAGACAAATTAATCCCCGATACAACCGTGAAGAAATGGTCAGAAACACCGTTGCCGATTCCTGCCACCTTTGATCGCGATGCCCTAAGCACATTTTATTACAAATACCACGATTGCTCTGTGTAGGCTCGATTGCTCTGTGTAAGGGCGATTCGCTTTCTCGCCCCTACAGGTAGGGCTCGGTCTGCAAAGCATCAGGTCTGACCTGTTCTGAACTCTACGGAGGATAAAAGAGCAGACTCCCCAGGGAGCTGATCGAGGGTCTGTGGGGTCAGACTCGCGAATAGGTTATTATGGCTAAGTGTTTTCTGGGATTTTATTAAAAAAGGATGTTTCTAGTCAAGTCTGACTCAATGGGTATCTGGGGACCTTAAAACAGGGGTTTCTCAGTGGAGATGCCTACCTTTGTCATTCCTGAGTCACCTAGGCTGAGGGGAACTCAAACGGGTTCTTGAAGCCTGGGAACCGGGTTAAAATTCCTGTAGTAGAGGCCCCCAATCCAGATATAGTTAAAGTAGTCCGTACACTACTCTGAACAGACACGGCGATCGCCCTCTGATTTTTCCAGTTCTGAACCCCGATCGTCCGTTGAGGACCCAACCTACCCAGGCACAAGAACTTCTGAAATCAGACCCTTGTCCATGCCAGTGCGCCAGAAAGGATAAATTAGGGGGAGAAAATACCCAGTCTACTCTCAGTGCAACATCGGTGGCGGTTTATCCCAGGGTTCTGCATAATTTCAGTAGGAAAAGGCGCAGGTTCTCCTCCCTTGCCCATTGAAAACAACAGCCACCCCCTAAACTTCTAAACTCCTAAAAGTACAAATTGGTTTATGTTTTATGTTGTCTCTAAATATTGTTTCGGACAGTATCCAGTCGATGTCAACGGTCTGGTCTATCTGTAGCAAGTCCCTAAAAGAGTCCCTAAAAGAATGTAATCGGTCATCTCTTGGTTCCATACAACCCGATTTATGAAAAACATCGATTTACCCCTAGCGCGTTTATAAGAGGATGGCCTAATGGATGAAAGATTTACCTCTCGCGATTCTGTACCCAACGTTGAAGAATTAATTCGCGCAACGCCATTTTTTAATGGATTACCCGAGTCCGTTGTTGAACGGGCAACGGCGCATATTGTGAGCCGCACCCATCCCCCGAATCAAGTCATTTTGTTGGAAAATGACTGGGGAAGTTCTGTTTATTTCTTATTAGAGGGATGGGTCAAAATTCGCACCTACAACCTTGATGGCAAGGAAGTCACTCTGAATATTTTAGGCTCCGGTGAAATCTTTGGCGAAATGGCCGCCTTGGATGAAGTGCCGCGATCCACCGATGTGATTACCCTAGCCCCGACGACGATTGGCAATCTCCCCGCCCAGGATTTTGTGCAGTTAATTCATACCGAACCCTTAGCAGGAATTCGGTTAGCCCAGTTGATGGCAAGACGCCTGCGCCAAGTCAACCGTCGATTGCGGTTGCGAGAATCCGATAGCACCTCTCGGGTGGCGGATATTATCTTGTTTTTAGCCGAGGGACAAGGAAAAGAATCTCCCCAAGGGATCGAAATTCCGAATTTACCCCATCGGGAATTAAGTAGTCTGAGTGGATTGGCTCGTGAAACGGTCACTCGGGTATTGAGTAAACTAGAAAAGAAGGGTTTGATTAAGCGCGATCGCGAGACCCTCTGTATCCCAGATGTCAACGCTCTGGAACGTCTCATGGTCTAGGACCCTGAAGCGCGATCGCCCTGGACTTTCCTTCATGGCGATCGCAGTCTTGACCTCATTCCCCAGACCCAAATTCCACAGTTAACGCTTCACCCTAAATCGTTAACTGTTAACCGATTAAACACAATTTGATGGTTGATTTTGCAGATAGTAACCCGAATTCCTCTTCCAATTCTCCTAATCCCAATTCAGAACCCCTCGGTCCTCCCGATTCCTCTGGGGTCCCCAATTCCCTGAATGCGGATCTTCGGGAACCCTCAGCCCCTCCCACCCCCTCTACTCCCTCGGTGACCCCAGGCCGACTCCCAAATAATGCCTTAATCCTCGTCGAAACCGCCTTTTTTGCCAGTACCGCCAGCTTGATTTGGCTGATCAATTATTACTTCCCCCTCGGTCCCGTACTGCGGATTTTTTTTCCAGTCCCGATCGCCCTCCTGTACCTCCGTTGGGGGAATCGCGCCGCCTGGATGGGTGCAGTCGTCTCCGGTTTATTACTCTCGGTTCTCATGGGACCCACGCGCAGCATTCTCTTTGTGGTCCCGTTTGGTCTTCTCGGGGTCTTGCTCGGATGTCTCTGGAAGCGTCGCGCCAGTTGGGAAGTCGCCATCCTTTTAGGCTCTCTCCTGTGCTCTTTTGGCTTCTTCTTTCGCCTCTGGCTGTTAGGAATTCTCGTCGGGGAAGACCTTTGGGTTTACCTAACCATTCAAATTACCGAACTTGCCGACTGGCTATTTCTGAGGTTGGGATTGCTGGTTCAGCCGAGTCTGTATGTGATTCAAGCCTTAGCCGCAATTTTAGTCTGGGTTCAGAATTTAATCTACCTGTTTGCGGTCCATTTAGCCGCCTCTCTCCTCCTAGAAAAAATCGGAAATCCCATTCCCCCCCCGCCACCTTGGGTACAAGTATTACTCGATGAAGAATAGACCTCTTGCAAAATTCTCTTAAGCCCCCCAACAATAAAACATTTATT
>CAYUEH010000235.1:0-8086 GCA_964442465.1 uncultured Laspinema sp.
TGCTCCGCCCCACTCCGGAAAATCCTATACTAGAAGAAGATCGGGAAATTCAACGAGGGCAGAATATGGCTCTAAATCCCACAGTAATGCAGGCTGTCGAAAAGCTGGATTATCGCGTCACCGTCGGTGACGTGGCAACCAGCGCAGGACTGCAAGTGAATCTCGCCGAGCGAGAATTATTAGCCTTAGCTTCCGAAGCTGGAGGACATTTACAGGTTGCGGACACGGGAGATATTGTCTATCAGTTTCCCAAACAATTTCGTGCCACTTTGCGGAATAAGTATTTCCGACTTCAATTGCAGGAGTGGTGGGAAAAGGTTTGGCGGATTCTGTTCTACCTGATCCGAATTTCATTTGGGATTATTTTAATCCTGTCGATTTTTATTATTTTTGCCAGCATCTTTATTTTGCTGACCATGGCGAATAAAGATAGCAACAGCAATCGGAGTCGGTCCCGAGGCGGGGGGATGATATTTTTACCGCGAATGTTTTGGGGTCCAGACATCTTCTGGTTTTTCAATCCCAACTATGGCCAGTGTCAGCAGCAACGACGACAAAAAGCGATGGCTTCTTCATCGTCAGAAGAATCCATGAATTTTTTGGAGTCGGTGTTTTCATTTTTGTTTGGAGATGGGAATCCCAATGCCAATTTAGAGGAACGACGCTGGCAGGCGATCGCCGCGACGATTCGGAATCATCAAGGTGCAGTGGTTGCCGAACAAATTGCTCCCTATTTGGATGATTTAGGCACCGGATATGGCAAGGAGTATGAAGATTATATGCTGCCGGTCCTGACACGATTTAATGGTCGTCCGGAAGTCAGTCCCGACGGGCAGATTGTCTATCATTTTCCCGAATTGCAGACCACAGTCCAACACCGGAACACCTTAGCAGTTCCGGCCTATTTACGGGAATTGACCTGGAAATTTAGCGAAGCCTCTTCCAGTCAATTAAGCCTAGCCGCTGGATTGGGCGTGTTGAATATTGGGGGAGGAATTTTCTTAGGGTATTTATTGCAAGACGGGGCGATCGCTGCCCAGATTGGGGGATTAGTGGCGTTTACCGCCTCGATTTACTGGCTATTGATTGGCTATGGAGTGGCATTTTTGTCTGTGCCGTTAATCCGGTACTTGTGGCTGAAAGGACGGAATCGCAAAGTTGAAGCTCGAAATGAAGCTAGACAACAACAGGCGATCGCCCTCAATCAACCCTCGGATGAATTGCACAAAAAAATCGCTTATGCCCAACAATTTGCCGCCCAAAACATCATCGAAAGCGGGGATATTGCCTACAGCACCGAAACCGATTTAATCGAGCAAGAAAGCCAAAATTCTGCCAAACTGGATGCCGAATGGCGCAAGCGTTTGGAAGGATGAGGGATGGGGGAGATAGGGAGGATGGGGGAGATGGGGAGGATAGGGGAGATGGGAAAGTTTGTAGTAACGACTTCAGTCGTTTCCTGGTGACTTGGCTCCGCCGAGTCACGCATTTTGGAGGCTCTGCCTCCAGTCCCAATACCGGCGCGGAAGCCTCTGATTGTGCGTGTCACGACTTCAGCCATGACCCGAGGAAAATCCCCCCTATTTTCCCCATTCATCCTTCCTCTTGCTTCATTCGTTTGAAGGTCAAAAACCCATACCCGTATGCCGGGGTAAAATTAAAATTAACCATTTCCCAACCCTCTTCTCCCTTCTGATTGGAATATTCATAAAGCGGTTGCTTTTTCTGTTCATTTCGCAGTTCTTGTCCGTTTGCACTATGGACGCAGAGGTCACCGGCAAAGTAGTCAAATCGAACAACAAGATATTCCCACTTTGGCACAGTGATTCTCCTGTTATAGATGGGTTGACAAACAATCTCTCCTACTCCCTTACGGTGGGAAATAGAAGGAAGAATTAGAATTAGACCTGGCCGTCGAGCGGAGCAGTACCCCACCCGCAACAGCTTACTCTACACGAATTTTTGCCAAATTAGCATTTTGATAATAATGCAGGACGATTTGTTGGTAATTGACACCCTGGGAAGCCAGATTGTAAGCCCCCCACTGACTTAATCCGATGCCATGACCAAATCCCCGACCCTGAAGGGTAAATCCAGCAGGGATATTGGATACAGTATTTTTACTCGCCGATGGACCCCCTTGCGGGACCACCACAAACCGAGCACTTCTGAGGTTAAGCGCCTGCCGTAATTCTTCCCCATCAATGGTGCGCTGACCCGCATCTCCCACAATCAGCATGGACTGAATCCGTCCGTGGGGGGTGGTGCGTTGAGGTCTCATGGACAGGACATTTCCCACCCCGGAGATGCGACTACTGAGTTGACTGCGGGTGAAGGTTTCGGTCCATTGGTAAACCGGGGAACCAGCATCATGGTCCGGGACCCCGCGTAGATAGGGCCGGGGTTCCATCCAGACATCTTCGACATTTTCCGTATGTCCCCCCGAGGAGGAGTGGAAAACGGCTTCAATGGGTTGACCATTGTAAACCAAGACCTGTCCGGCAGTCGCTTGGACCGCAGCATGGGTGGTATTGGCTTCTTTTTTGACCCCCTGATAGACTTGCCAGTAGGTGTCATTCCCCAGGTCATAGAGGGAGTTCCCGCGTTTCTGACGCTGATAGAGGGCATAAGTGCGGGCGGCGACGGCTTGAGCTTTCAGGGCTTCCTGGGGCCAACTCGGGCTCATTTCCGCCCCTAAGACACTGTAGAGATATTCTTCCATGTCCACCTGGTTAATCACCGTGAGGCCGCCAGAGGTGGGGACGAGGACCGTATTACCGCGATACCAGCGATCGCCAATATAGACATACCCATCCCCACTCGGTTGGATCACGATTTGGTTGCCTTGCAAGCCCCCCACCGCCACACCGGATCCCGTACTCCGGGCTAAAGATGCCTGCATTCCCTCCAGTTGACCCAGGGACCTGCCTGCACTATCCAAGACTGTAGCTGGAGTAGAACTGCCAATGGTGACTTCGCTGACATCTTGTTTAATCGCGACTCGCAACAATAAACTGGCTTGAGCTGGGGCCACCATCATCAGCCACATCACAGCAATCAGCCACCACTGGTGTCGGCTTTCCCAAAACGGCTTGAGTGGAGATAATAATCGGGTTGGGGTGGGTGCTAGTTTCATGGTTGGCAAGCTCCTCAAACAGGGAATCCTCTAGGATAAAGTTCAAAAGATAGTCGGTAATTGGGTTCAAGGGCTTTCTTCACATCGGAAGTCTGCCCCATGTCTGGTCATAACCCCCTATCATACAAGCAAGATGCGGAGATCAGAGGGCAGATGTACGGATTCTGTCGCCTGAATTTTAATCCGCCCTGGGAGGTCTATCGGGAATGGATAAGTCCTGAAAACTATGCTACGATAGCCAGTTATCGTTTCAAGGCTCTGCTCATCTGTTCCCACTGAGTAGAATTGAGTCTGTTGTATTCAGCCTGAATCAGAGGATTTTCGATTTAACCCCGTTGAGCCCTGTATGCAGGAAGTCCGAAGGGTGGAAATTGCCCAAAATCAGTTGTGTTAACGGTCAAAAGAGCGCCTTAAGATGCAGATTACGTTTTTAGGAACCAGTTCCGGTGTACCGACCCGATCGCGGAACGTCTCCAGTTTGGCGGTCCGTCTGCCTCAGCGATCGGAGGTCTGGCTATTTGACTGCGGGGAAGGCACTCAACATCAAATTCTCAGTAGCGAAATTAAAATTAGCCAAATTAGTCGCATCTTTATCACCCATCTCCACGGGGACCATATCTTTGGCTTGATGGGTCTATTGGCCAGTTGCGGTTTAGCCGGAAATGCCAGTCGGATTGATATTTACGGTCCTGCGGGGTTAAATGACTATCTAGCCGCCTGTAGTCGCTACTCCCAAACTCATTTCTCCTATCCGATTAAAGTCCATCAGAGTCGCCCTGGAGTGGTCTATGAGGATGATGAATTTATCGTCAAATGCGGACGCCTAGAACATCGGGTCACCGCTTATGGCTATCGGGTAGAAGAAAAAGACCGCCCAGGACGGTTTAATGTGGAAAAGGCGGCAGCTTTGGGAATTCCCTCCGGTCCTCTCTATGGTCAACTCAAACGCGGGGAAACGGTAACCTTAAGCGATGGTCGGCAGATTTCTGGTCAGGAGTTATGTGGGCCTACGGAACCGGGGCGGAAAATGGCCTATTGTACGGATACAATTTTTTGCGAGGGGGCGGTGCAACTGGCGCAAGATGTGGATGTGTTGATTCACGAAGCGACTTTTTCCCATCAAGATGCCCAGTTGGCAATCGATCGCCTCCATTCGACCAGTACGATGGCGGCCCAGGTGGCTTTAGCTGCCCGGGTGAAAACCTTGATTATGACCCATTTTAGCCCCCGATATGCCCCGGGAAATGATATCCAGTTGGAGGATTTGCGCCAAGAAGCCCAGGCGATTTTTCCCAATACGGAAATGGCTTATGATTTTTGGACCTACGAGGTGGAACGCCATCGCTCAACGGAGTTAGAGTCGGTGGGGAATTAAGGCGATCGCCGGAAGCCTGGAAGGGCTTTGATTAGACTTCTTACAGAATTGTCTTAAGCCCCCCTTTTTAAGGGGGGTTGGGGGGATCTCTATGGTATTTTGCAAGCGGTCTATTCTACTCCCGTTTCAGAAATAGCCGGACATTCGCACAGCGGAAGCTCTTCCAATAAAGGAATCAAATGTTCATCCGGAACCAAGATAGCGCTGCCGTTATCTTCCTTGTAGCGATAATTGCGGAGGCGATCGCGAATTCCTCCCAGGCGACGGCTTGAGTCTACCGGCGATCGCGGTTGGGGAACCTCCAAATTCGGCCAGGAGGGTAAATCCACACAAGGACAATTTTCCGGAGGAGTTCCCCGAATTTTGGCGGGAATCGGCATGGTACATCGCGCACAGAGCATCACGTCCCATTTTTGCGTTAGCAATTCCGCGATCGTTTCATGGGTTCCTTCTACATAACAACTGCCATTTTTGGGGTCAGTCAGAATTTGCCAACATCTCTCAAATTCTGGACTGTAGGAATTGTCCTGGTAAATCGGGTCCGGCAGTAATTTATCCGTCCCATTATTAACCACAACCTTTTTGCCTAATTGGAACCAGTAGGCAAGATATTTTTTGACCTGTTCTTCCGTTGCCATAAATTTTCCTGAAATCTTTTTGCTGTACTGACGAATCAATCCCATTCGAGTGATTCGTCAGCTTCTTACTAAAACTAACAAATGGACAAAGAGGCGGTTCCCAGAGCGTTTCTAACGGATTCAGGCATCGCCAGTTCGGAGGATTTAGCCGCAACATCCAAGCAAGTTATCCATAAGGATAACCTACGCTGACTGAGATCCCTGGCGATTCTCTGCCCAATCTGAGGAAACATGAGCCTACATCTATCTTAGCTTGTGCTCAACCCAGACGGGTTAGAAAAATCCCCAAATTGAGTCTGAGAAATCCACCTCCGGGGGATATTTATTTTCAGGCTGAATTGTTAAGTTTTCCCTTAATCCTCTCCGGTTGGAGGCGGAGGGAGGACCGAACCGATCGCACTTAAATTCACGGCATGACCGCCTGTCACCAGATAAACGGGGTCGGCGATCGCCCCTAAACGGCGCACCACATCCCCCAGGCGATCGCGAAAGGTCCGACCCATTGGGTAGGCGGGAACCACCCCCCATCCCGTCTCCTCCGCCACAAAAATTACCGTTCCTTGCTTCAAACCCTTCAGAGTCTCCATCAACTCCTCTAAAATGGCCCTCCAGGTCGGGTCGTCTTCTGCCAACAGATTCGCCACCCAAGTGCCTAAAGAATCCACCAACAGACAATTGGGATTGTCAGAGGTACTCCCTTGGAGAATGGCTGCGGTGAGTGCCACCGGAACCTCTTGAGTCCTCCAACTTGCCTGTCGCCGTTTGCGGTGGCGATCGATTCGCCCTTGCCACTCCGAGTCATCGGGATCCAAACGAGCAGTCGCCACATAAATCACGGGTTTTCCCGACTGTTCCGCCAGCAGTTCTGCCCATTCACTCTTACCCGATCGCGCCGGTCCCGTCACCAAAATGATCCGCTTCACCACCCTCTCTATCCCTGATTGCTGTTATTGGTTTAGTCTGGCGTCCCGATTTCCCTGAAAAATCACCCGCCCTGAGACCCTTGTTACCTTTCACCCGGTCTGTGTCTCAGTTGTTTTGCTAGAGCGGTAAGTTATACTGCTCCAAGGAGAGTTACTCCATTCCAGATCGTTTCACCGAGGGTCAAGGCGGTTGAAATCGGTTAAAACCAGGAACGAACGAGTCCAAACTGATCGGGTATCCTGGATTTTTATCGTAATTATAGCGTCGGTTTAAACCCTCAAATCCAAATAAAATCTTAAGACACAGACCCCCTTGGACCTGCGTCGGTTTGGAGAAAAGCCGCATGATAATCCATCGGAATGATCTCAATGTTTGGGAAGCAGACTGAATTCCCACTACGACGATCTAAAACTCACCACCGGAGCTAGACTCAATCGGAGTAACCCAGTTATGCCACAGCCCGATATCTCTGCAATTATTTGTACCCACAATCGAGACATCTATTTAGGTGATGCGATTGATAGCTTACTCCAGCAAGATTTCCCCAATTTTGAAATTATAGTGGTGGATAACGGGTCGAGCGATCGCACCAAAGAGGTCGTCGCCCAACGGGAGTCAGACTCCCGCGTTAAATACATTTATGAACCCACCCTGGGATTGTCCATCGCCCGCAATACGGGATTTAAACAGGCCCGTAGTCAAATTTTGGCCTATCTGGATGATGATGCAGTCGCCTCTCCCCAGTGGTTGCGAACCCTCTGGAATGCGTATCAGGAAAATGAAAAGTTGGCGATCGCTGGGGGTAAAGTTACCTTAATTTGGCCCGAAGGGGTTGAACCCCCGGTGTGGCTTTCTGCCGGTCTAGCATCCAATTTAGGTGCTTATGACCTCGGGGACCAAATTACCCTGATTCGGGAACCGGGTTTGACCCCGAGAGGGTTAAATTACTCGATTCGGCGATCGTTTCTGGAAAAAGTGGGGGGTTTTGATTTAAACCTGGGTCGCGTGGGGAAATCCTTGCTATCCAACGAAGAACTCCACATGACGGAACTGGCCCTGAATCAAGGGTGGGAAGTTGCTTATCTCCCGGAGGCGACTGCCGCCCATAACGTGGCCCCAGAACGGTTAAAGCGCAGTTGGTTTTTGAGTCGCGGGTGGTGGCAGGGGATTAGCGAGTGTTACCGCGAACAACTCACTGGACGCGCTGGCATCGGACAGTTGAGTAATGGCGGTGAAAAACTGCTGCGGGGGGTTTATAAATCTTTAAAATATGTTCGAGATCCGGCCTTAAGCTTTGACAACTTGGTGTACGCTTACGGTCAGATTGGTTATTTAAGCGCAGCATTACGCTCCCTGTTTTTGGGTTCTCCATTTGCCGGATCCATATCCACATCGGCTGGGGAGAAGCATTCAGGCGATCGGGCCGAACCCGGTTAAAACCAGATAGAGCGAATTGGAGGTGGGAATGTGCCTAGGATGGAGATGAAGGAGGATGAAGGAGGATGAACGAGATTGGCAGAACAGGCTCAGGAGTATCGAGGGCGATCGTAATGTTCACCGACTCTTAACCCCCAAAGAACGCCCCCTACTCTATAAGTTTAAGAATCACCCTTAACCCCTGCGGGTCCCAAATCAACCTGTTATCCATACTGTAAGCTTGCGTTAAGTTAAACCAGATAATCATGGCCTCGACACCCTCAAAAATTCCAATTTCTGTTTTGATTCCCGCTAAAAATGAAGAAGCCAATCTCCCGGCTTGCCTAGCGAGTCTCGAACCCGCCGATGAAGTCTTTTTAGTCGATTCCCAAAGTAGCGATCGGAGCATTGAAATCGCCGAAAATTGGGGTGCAAAAGTCGTTCAATTCCACTTTAACGGCGGCTGGCCCAAAAAGAAAAATTGGTCCTTAGAAAACCTCCCCTTTCGCAACGAATGGGTGCTAATTGTCGATTGTGACGAACGCATCCCCCTAGAACTCTGGGAAGAAATGGCCCAAGCCATCCAAAACCCCAACT
>CAYUEH010000236.1:0-8063 GCA_964442465.1 uncultured Laspinema sp.
GGGTGGGGTCCCCACCTTGAGACTAACCCAAGTCCCTCGTGAGGGGGCTTCCCTCGTGAGGGGGCTTCAGCCGCGTCACGGACTCTTCGCGGCTCTGCCGCCTGTACCCTGGGTAACGAGTTGAAACCCTGACAGGTACAATAGACAGCGATTAGCCCTTGCTCCCGGACTGGAGGCAGAGCCTCCAAATGCCCGTGACGCGGCTGAAGCCCCCTCACGAGGGACTCACACTGGGAACCCCACTCAACCCTCCCCGATGTCTTGGTCCGGGTTAGGGTGGGGTCCCCACGTTGAGGCTCACCAAAATCCACCTCCGGTCCCCTCCCCTTGGCAAGGGGAGGGTTAGGGTGGGGTCCCCAAGTTGAGGCTCACCAAAAACTGTCTCCGGTCCCCTCCCCTGGGCAAAGTAAAATAAGTAAAGGCTAAAACAATATGAATGTTGTAAAGCACTCATCTGGAACCCTGATGCCAATCCAATTTCCGTTCCATCCAAAAAAGGCGGTTGAAGCCGCAGCGGTACTCTTAAAACTGCATCGAAAGCCCATGAAATACTTAGGCTTAGTTAAGATGCTTTATAGAGCGGACCGTCTGGCATTGGAACGGATGGATTACCCGATTACGGGTGATAATTATGTCTCTATGGATTATGGTCCGGTTCTCAGTAGAGTTTATGACCTGATTAAAGGAAAGCCTATTGACAATGCCTTACCTATCTGGTCCGAGTTTATTTCTTCTCCCCAAGATTATGGGGTTGAGCTTTTGAAAGACCCAGGCAATGGAGAGCTTTGTGCAGAGGAAGAAGATATCCTGCAAGAGGTTTATAAAAAGTTTGGAGAGCTTGAGCCTTTTCTGGTTGCTGAGTGGACTCATGATCTTCCAGAATGGCAAGACCCTCACGGTTCAGCCATTCCCATCCCGGTCGAAGAGATTCTGAAAAATCTGGGTAAGAGCCACGAAGAAATCACCGAAATTCAGCAACAAGCCATCCGGGAAGCCTATTTAGATAAAATTTTAAATGTCTAGCATCACCATTAATTTGGGAGATGCTTTTTTGCTGGATACCCCTCCCAATGGTCAACATCTCTATATTGCCATTGCCCAAACTTCTGAAATCAGCTATCTCTTCGTTAACGTCACCAGCTACAGAGCGAGTTCTGAAGATGCCTGTATTCTCGAACCCGGTCCGGGTGTACCGAGCTTTATCAGTCGCAAGTCAGTAATAGCTTATCGATTTGCCCGGGAGATGAATGCGACTCAACTCGCTCAATTGATTACTCCGGATAGCCCTATTCCCAAAGGCTCCTGTTCGGCAGTTGTTCTAGAACAGATCCAGCAAGGGGGTTTGGTTTCCCGACGATTACCGAATAAATATAAAACTGCTCTCCGAGCTTTTTTGGGAATACTGTGATCCGAAATCCGGTTGTGATAGGGCTGTACAAACCCACACCCTAAAAGGTCTGGCTCTACGGACGAAGCCCCTGACCCAGCCTAGCAGAGAAAATGGACTGGTGATATCTGGATTTGGACTAACACCACGTCATCGGGATAAAATCATCAGCAAATGGCTCGAAACGGTTCATTCTTGAAAAAAAATGAACCTATATGATACTCATAATAAAACCCCATCATCCACCCGTTAAATTCTGTCAAATCATCTCAATTCTCCGAGAAATTGTATTTTAACAATCCTTTTATTTTCCAAACGGTATCACCTCCGGATACAGGGGAATAAAGGGCACTTTTTCCTTGTAATATCGAATGACAAGTATCCTAACTAACTCTAATATCAACGACTGATAAACGTCTAGAAGGGGAGAACTGATAATTTGTTTTAAAGTGTCTAATGTGCCAATGTTCCCCAACGCCTGTGCCGCATACCTTCTGACATCCCAGTTGGAGTCGCCCAGGGCCTCAAATAATGCGGGTACTGCTTCTGGCGTGCCAATCTTCCCCAACGTTTCTGCCGCCTTCATTCTGACATCCCAGTTGGAGTCGCGCAGCGCGGCGAGTGAGGCGGTTACGGCTTCTGGGGTGGCAATGTTCACCAACGCATCTGCGGCATTCCTTCTGAGATACCTGTCGGAGTCGCGGAGGATGGCGATTAATGCGATTACGGCTTCTGGAGTGCCAATCATCCCCAACGCATCTGCCGCATCCCTTGTGACATCCGGCTCGTAGTCGCCCAGGGTGGCGATTAAGGCGGGTACGGCTTCTGGGGAGCCAATCATCCCCAACGCCTTTGCCGCATTCCTTCTGACATCCGGCTCGTAGTCGCCCAGGGTGGCGATTAAGGCGGTTACGGGTTCTGGGGTGCCAATGTTTCCCAACGCCTCTGCCGCATACCTTTTGACATCCGAGTTGGAGTCGCCCAGGGCAGCGATTAATGCGGTTATGGGTTCTGGGTTACCTATCTTCCCCAACACCTCTGCCGCGTTCCTTCTGAGATAAGAGTCGGAGTCGTCCAGTGCGGCGATTAATGCGGTTATGGCTTCTGGGGTACCAATCTTCCCCAACGCCTCTGCCGCATTGCGTCTGACATCTGACTCGTAGTCGAGGAGGGTGGCGATTAAGGCGGGTACGGCTTCTGGGGAGCCAATCATCCCCAACGCCTTTGCTGCATTCCTTCTGACATCCGGCTCGTAGTCGCCCAGGGTGGCGATTAAGGCGGGTACGGCTTCTGGGGAGCCAATCATCCCCAACGCCTTTGCTGCATTCCTTCTGACATCCGACTCGGAGTGGGAGAGGGTGGCGATTAAGGCGGGTATGGCTTCTGGGGTGTCAATCATCCCCAACGCCTCTGCCGCATTCCTTCTGACATCCCAGTCGGAGTGGGAGAGGGCGGCGATTAAGGCTTCTGGGTTGTCAATCATCCCCAACGCCTCTGCCGCTTTATTCCCCAACACCTCTGCCGCATAGCTTTGGATATCCGGGTTCAAGTCGGACTTGGCGGCGTTTTGCAACTTCTTGTACATCTGCAAATTATTTTGGACCAGTGTAACCACGGTCGAGGAGATAAAATTGAGACTGGGATAACGATGCCACAGTTGATAAAGCCGATCGCAGATGGCTTCACTCACTGGATGAGAAAGGTTCTGGCATTCCGCCAAACATCGACCTGCTAACAGCAGCAGACTCCCAAAAATATCATCCTTTTCCTTCGTTATCCCTTCCAAAAGTGGAATCGGATTTTTGAGCAATCCCGCCAGCAAGGTTAAGGTTTCGTGCCAGTCATAGTCCCAAAAATGCGCTCTAACTAACGCCATTCCCTGCTGTGGATCTCGTGCCATGACTCGGTTTAAATAGGCAGCAGTGAAATATTCCTGAAACGTCCGATGTAGAAACAGATAGCGATCGCCCTCACGGGTTAACTTTTGGATGATGCCATCTTCCTCAGACAGTTCCGCCATTAATTTCTCCGTCGGATAATTTTGGAAATCCCTGACGGCATTCTCCCCTTGCAGGTATGTCTCGATCGCCTCGTAAAGTTCATCGTCAGTAAAAATCTCTTGCCCTTGGTCGCTAAACCCATAGGCTACGGTTTCTAAACACCGAATTTTTGCCAGAATCTTGCCCTCGGATGGTTGTGGTTGCTCTCGGTTGTGACGCCGCCATTCCTTGAGCATATATTCCACGGCTTTTTGATACAGTTGAACGCGCCGGGTCGGAAGAGTTAGTTCTTTGATTTGATAGAGACTGCAAATCAACGACAACAACAGCGGATTTTGGGCTAACCCCTGAATTTGCGGTTTGCGTTGCAACTCTTCAATCAAACGGCTGGCCGAAACCGTTTCATCCTGAATATGTCTCGCTGCATTGACAAACCAGGTTTTAATATACCGTTGCAATTGCCTTTGATTAAACGGGACGATTTCCACCTCTTTGGCATCCGCCACAAACCCCTCGCCATATCCGACAATCCGAGAGGTGACAATCAGGGGGCAGGGATAGGACCGAACAAAGCGGTCTAACTTATCCCGCAAGCGATTTCGAGCCTCCTTTGGCACTTCATCCAAGGCATCTAACAGCAATAAACACTGGCCCAACTCCAACTTTTTCCGCAAAAAGGGTTCAATCTCTCGCCAGTGTTTGGGATAGTCTCGCTGAATTAACCGGGGAATCGCATCAATGATTTCTGCATTCGTCTCCTGCAATTCTGACAGGCGCAAAAATAGGGGAAACACCACCCGATCAATCGCCTGGGATTGGCCAAGTTTCTGCCGTTCCTGTCGCGCTTGGGAGACTGCTTCCATTTTTAATAAGGTCGATTTTCCCATCCCCGGATCGGCCAAAACTATAATCCGCTGATGTTTCGTTTTCGCCTCTTCCCAAGGCACTTGTACTCGTCGCACTTCTTCTTTTTCACGCCCTTGAGATTCTTCTTTTTCACGCCCTTGAGATTCTTCCTCCATGCCTTTGAGAGCATAGGCGCGTTTCTGTTCCTCCTCCGATTCCGCATATCCCCAAGTGGTTTCTACCTGGTGGCGATATCGTCGTTCCAGGGTGACCTCAATCGGGATATATTGGTCTTTTAAAACAATCGGTTGCTGAGTGTGAAACACCCGCAGCTCCTGGAATTGAGTTGCGATCGCCTCCAGAAACCGAGCGATCGCATTTTGACCATGAATGGGTTCATCCCGCGTTGGAGTAGGAGGGTTCCAGTCGTTGGGATCCACAACCTCCTTTACCTCTACACCCAAGGCAGTGCAAATGGCGATCGCTGAATCGCGATCAACTCTCTTGCCGTAGAAAAACCGCTTAACCGTTTTAGGATCTATTTTCGCTTTTTCACCAATCAGCTCATAGGTCAAAGGTTTACCGTTGTCATCTCGTGCGGCAGCTTTCGCTTGTTTGAGCTTTTCTTTGCCAGTTTCTGTTACGGAAACGCCACGAGGTTTGCGGGTTGGAGTCATCGCATTTATTCAGTGGGAGTGGGGTGAGGACAAGGCCGGGAGGACAGGGCAGTGCCGTTTCCCTCCATCCTACCAGGGACAGTAAGGGGAAGTTAATTTAACTTCCCCTTACAAGTCTAGCGACCTCGCGATCGCCCAAATTAGATTGGTCTCAAATGTACTTTAGATGAGGCGTTGAGACGAATGAACAATCCCGAAAAAACCAAGGCGCAACGGTTAAGCGAAGCAGTCAGCGATTTTGATACGGTCCTTGAACAAGACCCCCAGGTGCAGTGGTACCGGATGCAACCGAGTCAACCGGATGTCACGGGTACTGCACCTCCCAATTTACCCCCGGCTTTTCAGGTGCAATGGCTATTGCTGCTGTTAGTGCATCTGCTGGTGTTGTTGTGCGGAAAAAATAGGGGGTGAAGCAGGCATCGGATGAGGATGAATGCGATCGCCTCCTGATGCTTCAATTCAACCCTTTTGGGAGTGCGAGCATCTGTACTCGCTAGAGTAATAGCGAGCAAGATGCTCGCACTCCTTTAAGCATCTGTACTCCATGAGTCCAGGAACTGCTATATAAGGACCAGAAACCGGGTTTCTGCGAGACTTGTTGGTTCATTGCGTAAATTTATGAAAGAAACCCGGTTTCTAACCCGCAGCAATATCAAAGGGTTTGCGATACACAGCTTCAGGGATAGTGATTTGATTGTAGAGTTGAGGCAGAAGTTTTAGGGAGTGAATTGCCGCCAAGTTGGTGATAGCTGAGGTATCACTAATAACAATCACAAGCGTCCCAACTCCCTTAAGTTCTTCATATCTAATGCAAAATCTTCTACATCGTAGGAGTAAAGCGGGATATTTCGCTGTTTCAGAATTTGGCGAAAAGCAGCGACGGGCATCTCGGCCAATTTACTGGCATAGCCCAAGGTCAAACGCCCAGTTTGAAATAGATGTAATGCCACTTCTTGGCGAAACTCGCTTGGAGTAAGCTCAGATCCTTGCAGGATTTCATCGGAGATAATTACAGTCATAACCCGTTTACCGTACCTACCATCATTTGATTATAGTGGTTTGAGGGGCGAGAAACCGGGTTTCTGATCCAGATTTCGGGGAGAATGCAGAGGTTATGGCAGAAACCCGGTTTCTGGGTTCAAAGTTTCTGGGACGATTTGATAAACTATGAGGAGTCGCAGGATAAAACCATGCTAGAAATCACCCTGAATTGGAAACCTGACCCCCAAACCTTGACCAAACGGTAGATACAACACAACAGGAGCTAGACATGACACTGAATGAACTCTTGCCAGACATTGATCAACTCAACCGGACCGACAAGCAAAAACTGTTCGAGCTTCTCGATCGCGAACTGCACCCAAGCCCCTACAAGCCAGCTCCCGAACTCCAGCCCGAAAACTTTGAAAACGAGGGCCAGTGGCTCATCGCAGTCTTTGAGCGCCACTTCAGTGCGATCGAAACCAGCGAAATTCCAATCCAGCCACGGGAATCCATCCAAGTTGACGAAACCCTGTTTGAGGAGGCTATATAACCTGCTCTGACTCTCTTGATAGCTGACAGTTGAGAAAGCGAGTTTCTGGGACGGTTTGATAAACTATAGCAATCCTAAATCAATTGTGACATTTTCTTCTCCCCTCTCCCCCCCCTTTCAAAGGGGGGTAGGGGGGATGGAGAGGGGTTGGGGGCCGCCATCGTCTTCCACAATTGAGTTAGGACTGCTATATGATGAGTTGCAGAATAAAACCATGCTAGAAATCACCCTCAATTGGAAACCTGACCCCAAACTTTGACCCAACTGGTGCAGGTAGCCATACTCGAACAAAAAAGTTTAGAGAGTCTGCTTGATGAGCCGATCGCCCAGTATTTACAAGCGAATTTAGCCCCTAACACCCGTTCTGCATCCCCCCCTACCGCTGACCCGTTCCTGGATGGGCTATATAATGGGAGTTCAGAACTGGGCACCGAAGCTGAAGCAATCCTCACAGCAGAAGTTCAATCTTCTTTACTAGACCCAAACTGATGATGACATGAGTTATAATTAATTTAAAATCTTTACTCATTTACTGATGGAAATTGCGAAAGTATCAGAAACAGGGCAGGTTATTATTCCCACCGAAATGCGGAAGACTTATAGCTTGGAAGTAGGGACAGAAATCATCTTGATTGATACGGGAAAAGGGATTCTGATTCAGCCCAAGCAGCCTTTTCCTGCTACTACTTTAAATGAAGTGGCCGGGTGTTTGAAGTATCAAGGTTATCCTAAAACCTTAGAGGATATGGAGGCTGCAATTAGCAAGGGAGTTCAGGAGCAATGGCATGATTGCAGTTGATACAAATATTGTGGTTAGACTTTTGACCCAAGATGATGAAGTTCAGTATCAAAAAAGTCTGCAAATTTTTCAAAACCCCGAAATTTTTATTTCGGATACCGTTATCCTAGAAACGGAATGGGTGCTAAGATTTGCTTATCAGTTTAAGCCTGACCAAGTTTGTTCTGCTTTACGGAAACTTTTGGGACTGCCAAATGTTTACTTAACTCGCTCTATGTTAGTTCATCAAGCTCTGCTGTGGCATGAAACGGGTTTGGATTTTGCTGATGCTTTTCATTTAGCCCAAAGTCAGGATTGCGAGAAGTTCTACACTTTTGATGAGAAATTAATTAAAAAGGCCAGAGGGATAACAAGTTGTGAGGTCAAAAAACCCGACTAGAGTGGTTGATGCTGGTGGGGTGGCAAAGAGTTCAAAATCCTTGAATACTTGTAGGGTTTGGCAGGAGAAGGCAACCCCTGAAGGGGTTACTACAAACGTTTGTAAGGGCTTTTCTTCAGCCCGCGCAGGCGGGCTATAGCCCAAGGGGCATGGCTTCGCTAATGTCCGTATAGCCTCCGGGCTTTCCTGACGGAACGCTCCGCGAACAGCCTGCGGGGCTAAGAGTGTTCTACCGTTGTTTAAGGACAACCAAAGTAATATCGTCAAATATCTTTTGTTTGCCGATATATTCCATGACATCTTGAATCACCCGTTCTTTGATTTCCTCCGCACTGTACTCTCGATTCTGCACAATTACCTCAATTAATCGCTCTAATCCATATAATTGTTTATCCACATCCATCGCTTCGGTAATGCCATCGGTGTAGAACACCACCACAT
>CAYUEH010000237.1:0-8061 GCA_964442465.1 uncultured Laspinema sp.
CTGAAGTCGTTACTACGAACAAGAGGGATAACGACTGAAGTCGTTACTACGAACATTGACAAGATAACGACTGAAGTCGTTACTACGAACAAGAAGGTTGAACTGTGACGATTTCGTGCTTCTGCGGATCATAGGGACAAAAAAAGGCGGCAATGCCGCCAGATGGGGATTTCCTGACATTGGGAAAAATAAGTCAGGGGAGAAAATTGCTTAGACAGTGGAAGCTGTAACCACCGCCTGATCGTAATCGAAACTTTGAATCACCTTCATGTATTGCGCCCGTTCATAGGCACTGCGATCGGCGACATTCATCTGACTCATGGTCCCGATCGCCTGTTTCACCGAGTGATATTCATGTTCCTCCAACCACTCCACCAGTTCCCGTTCAATTTCCCGCAAATGTCCAATCCCGTGGCGCAACAGGGGAGAACAGACTTGGGTCACTTTCGCCCCCACCATCAACATTTTCACTGCATCTCGTCCTTTTTGAATGCCGGTGGTTGCCGCTAGGTCCGCATTGATGCGACCATAGAGCAATCCCAGCCAGCGCATGGGTAAGAGGGATTCTTGGTGGTGACTCAACACCAGATGGGGCCAAACTTCCAGTTCTTCCGGGGAAATATCCGCTTGCATGAAGCGGTTAAACAAAATTAACCCATTGGCACCGGCTTTATCCAGGCGCATCGCCATATTGGCTAAATTGGTGAAAAATGGGCTGAGTTTGACCGCCAGAGGAATAGTGACATCAGCGCGCACGGCTTCTACAATGGAGAGATAATCTTCCTCAATTTGGGTCCCCGTCAAGTGAGAGTCCGTGGGAATACTATAGATATTTAATTCTAAAGCATCCGCCCCGGCTTCCTGGATTTGTTTAGAATAATCCACCCAATCGCCCAAGGTAGACCCATTCAACGAGGCAATAATCGGAATTCCCACACTCTCTTTGGCTTGGCGAATATGTTCCAGATAAGTTTCCGGTCCCACATGATAGGTATCGGGTTCAGGGAAATAGGTGAGGGCTTCGGCAAAACTCTCGGTATGAGAGATGGTGTGATGATGGAGTTCGTGTTGTTCGATTTTGAGTTGTTCGGCAAAGATACTATGGAGTGCGATCGCCCCTGCCCCTGCATCTTCTAACCGTTTGATGTTGTCTAAATCTTCGGTTAGGGGTGCAGCAGCCGATGGCATTAAGGGCGATTTCAGTTGTAAGCCGAGATATTCTGTAGTCAGATCCATTATGTTATGTTCTCCTGTAATAAGAAAGATGTTTGTTCGGAGTAACGACTTCAGTCGTTCTCTAATGTTCGGAGTAACGACTTCAGTCGTACTCTTAGTTCGTAGTAACGACTTCAGTCGTTATTTCATGTTCGTAGTAACGACTTCAGTCGTTATTTCCGGCATGGGTGAAATATAATTCCTCCCTCATACTCTTGGGAAGAACCCCACCCTAACCCTCCCCTTGCCAAGGGGAGGGGACCGGATTAGGGCGATATCTTGGGAAGAACCCCACCCTAACCCTCCCCTTGCCAAGGGGAGGGGACCGGAGTAGCCTGATATCTTGGGAAGAACCCCACCCTAGCCCTCCCCTTGCTAAGGGGAGGGGACCGGACTGGATTAGCCCGCGCAGGCGGGCTTTGTTCGTGTAGCCCCAGGCTTTAGCCTGCGGGGGCTGCGGGCGCTGCGGGGGCGGCAGGAGGGGGCGCTACAGCAGCATCCCCATTGTGAGTTTCCAGATGACGGGAGGCGAGATATTCATACATCTCCCAACGGGTGTTGATGTCGTTTTGTGCTTCCGCTAATAACCGTTTGGCATCAACGGGTTTGGTTTTGGTCAACATCTTGAATCGGTTCTCGTTGTACATCGAATATTCCACCCCTTTCTTGGGCGATCGCATATCCAACTGCAACGGATTCTTGCCTTGTTGCACCAAATCGGGGTTATAGCGATACAGCAACCACCGTCCCGCTTCTACCATTTCTTTCTGGTGATTCATCGCCGTTGTCATGTTGATGCCGTGGGCGATACAGTGAGAATAGGCGATAATTAAGGATGGTCCGTCATACGCTTCCGCTTCTAAGAAGACTTTCAGAGTATGTTCGTCTTTTGCCCCCATTGCCACACTGGCGACGTACACATTCCCGTAAGTCATGGCAATTAAGCCCAAGTCTTTCTTAGCGGCAGGTTTGCCACCGGCGGCGAATTTGGCGACGGCCCCTCGGGGGGTGGCTTTGGAGGCTTGTCCTCCGGTGTTGGAGTAGACTTCCGTATCTAGGACGAGGATATTCACATTTCGTCCGGAGGCGATGACGTGATCTAAGCCACCGTAGCCGATGTCATACGCCCAACCGTCTCCCCCGATAATCCAGACATCTTTTTTGACGAGGTAATCGGCTAGACTGGCGAGTTGTTGGGCATCTGGGGAGTTCATCCCTTGTAATTTTTCTTTGAGGGCTGCGACGCGATCGCGTTGTTCCCAGATGTCGGCTTCGTTTTTCTGGGTGGCAGTGAGAATGCCGGTAACCAGGTTGTCCCCAATCTCACTGCTGAGTTTTTGGACTAATTCGGCGGCGAATTGGGCTTGTTTATCGATGGAAACCCGGAATCCTAGGCCGAATTCGGCGTTATCTTCAAACAGGGAGTTGGACCATGCGGGTCCCCGTCCTTCGGCGTTTTGCGCCCAGGGGGTGGTGGGGAGGTTGCCGCCATAGATGGAGGAACAGCCGGTGGCGTTGGCGATGACACTGCGATCGCCAAACAGTTGAGAGACTAACTTCAGATACGGGGTTTCGCCACATCCGGCACAAGCCCCGGAGAACTCGAACAGGGGTTCTTGGAGTTGTTGCTGACGAATGCGATCGAGATGCAATGTGCGGCGATCGGGGTTGGGTAAGTTCATGAAGAAATCCCAGTTTTCCCGTTCAGGTTCCCGGAGGGGAATCTGCGCTTCCATGTTAATCGCCTTCAGGGATGGCATGGATTTGTTTTTGGCGGGACAGACTTCAACGCAGATACCGCAGCCGGTACAGTCTTCCGGGGAGACTTGAATGGTAAACTGAGTTCCGGCGAAGTCTTTATCTTTGGTTGCGGTGGATTTGAAGGTCTCTGGTGCATTTCCCAAGGCTGCCGGTTCATAAACTTTCCCTCGGATGACGGCATGGGGACAAACCATGATACATTTGCCGCATTGGACGCAAACATCCGGGTCCCAAACAGGGATTTCGGTGGCAATATTGCGTTTTTCCCATTTGGAGGTGCCGGTGGGATAGCTGCCATCACAAGGTAAGGCACTCACGGGCAGCACTTCCCCTTCTTTCACCAACATTTTGCCTTCCACATCGCGCACAAAGGCGGGGGCGGTATCGGGAATAGCCGGGAGTTTATGGATAGGACTGCTGGCTTGTCCGAGGGGAACTTCAAACAGGTTCGCCAGGGTATTATCTACCGCTTGCAGGTTCATCCGGACGATTTCTTTGCCTTTTTTGCCGTAGGTTTTTTCGATCGCCTTCTTGATTTGGGCAATGGCTTCTTCCCGAGACAGAACTCCGGCTAAGGCGAAGAAACAAACCTGCATGACGGTGTTAATTCGCCCACCCATGCCACTGTCGCGAGCCACTTTTGTGGCATCAATGGTATAGACTTTTAAGCCTTTGCGGACGATTTGTTCTTGGGTTTCAATGGGGAGTTTAGCCCAAACTTCCTCATGGGGATAGGGGCTATTTAAGAGGAAGATGGCCCCGGGGGCGGCTGCACTTAAAACATCTAATTTTTCCAGGAAAATCCACTGGTGACAGCCGATAAAGTTGGCTTGTTCAATCAGGTAAGTGGAACGAATCGGTTGGGGGCCAAATCGTAGGTGGGAGATGGTAATCGCCCCGGATTTTTTGGAGTCATAGACAAAGTAGCCTTGGGCATAATTGTCTGTTTCTTCCCCAATAATTTTAATCGAGTTTTTGTTCGCCCCGACGGTGCCATCGGACCCTAATCCGTAGAACATTGCCCGAACAACGCTATCGGGTTCCGTGGAGAAGTTGGGGTCGTAATCTAGGGATGTGTGAGTGACATCATCATTGATGCCGATGGTGAAGTGATTTTTGGGTTTGGCTTGGCTGAGATTATCAAAGACAGCTTTGACCATCGCGGGGTTAAATTCCTTGGAGGATAAGCCATAGCGCCCTCCGACGAGTTTCGGCAAGCGATCGCCCGTCCATTCTTCATGCATCGCGGTGACGACATCCAGATACAAGGGTTCGCCACCGGCCCCTGGTTCTTTGGTGCGATCTAAGACAGCGATCGCCTGGACGGTTTCCGGGATAGCGGCGACAAAGCGCTTCATATCAAAGGGACGATACAGTCGCACTTTCAAGACGCCGACTTTTTCCCCTTGGGCGTTGAGGTAATCCACGGTTTCATGGACGGTTTCGCAACCGGAACCCATTAAGATAACCAGGCGAGTGGCATCTGGTGCACCGTGATACTCGAACAGTTGATACTTGCGTCCCGTGAGTTCCCCAAACTGGTCCATTGCCTGTTGTACGATGTCGGAACAGTCCGTATAGAAGGGGTTGACGGTTTCCCGGGCTTGGAAATAGACATCGGGGTTTTGGGCAGTTCCCCGTAAGACAGGGCGATCGGGAGTTAAGGCGCGATCGCGATGGGCGAAGACTCCCGCATCATCAATCAGCGATCGCAGGTCCTCCTCTTCTAACAGTTCTACTTTCTGGATTTCGTGAGAGGTCCGGAACCCATCAAAGAAGTGAATGAAGGGGATGCGGGATTTCAAGGTGGCCGATTGAGCAATTAAGGCAAAATCATGGGCTTCCTGGACCGATGCGGAACATAACAGGGCAAATCCGGTACTGCGGACGGCCATCACATCACTATGATCGCCGAAAATGGAAAGGGCTTGGGCAGCCAGCGATCGGGCGGCAACGTGAATCACCGAACAAGTGAGTTCCCCGGCAATTTTGTAGAGATTGGGGATCATTAATAGTAATCCCTGGGAGGCGGTAAAGGTAGTCGTCAGGGAACCCGTTTGTAAAGATCCATGTACCGTTCCGGCTGCCCCGGCTTCACTTTGCATTTCTACCACCGAGGGAATTGTCCCCCAGAGGTTCGGACGCCCTTCGGACATCCAAGCATCCGCCCATTCTCCCATGGGTGAAGCGGGGGTAATGGGATAAATGGCAATGACTTCATTTAATTTATACGCAACGCGGGCAACGGCCTCGTTTGCGTCTAAAGTCGCAAATGTTCTCGTACTCATATTGTTAACCTTTGTGGAGCAACGTTTAGCTTTTGTGCACCTAAATAGGCCAGATTAACCCGGGTCAGGTTCCCAGGAATCCGGAGGAATTTTTCTGGCGAATCGGCAATCAGATGACTCGCTGGGGTGTTCTGTCCTCTCAGCAATTTTGGCGTGTTTGTTTAATGGCAATGGTCCCGTTAAACAATTTTGGTTTTGTTTAATTGGCCTTGCTCATAATTTTTCTTTTGCAACCGAGATGTTTCTTAACTTGGTTTTAACCCTCCTCAAAACGAACAGTTGCTTTTGTTGTCCTTTTAATTATACCATCATAAAAGATGATAATTTGGAGATTTTTTTTAAGAAAAGTCTCAGATTGATTCTGAGTCGGTTTCCTGGCGGTTAATAGGCCGGGATTGGGGCATTATTCCCATCCCGGGTTTAAATTTTGTTAAAGATTTAGGGCAAAAGTGATTCTTTATGGTAACCTCCGGAAGCCGCTAAAATCTTTACATAACTTATCAAAAAAATACCGCCCCCGGTCAGGGTAGCGGTTTGTTTATCTCATCTCTTGACCCCGGGATTTGGGGGAATTAGACTTCTTGGATTTGTTTAAAATAATCTAAAGTTTCTTCCGCTTCGCCCTCATCTATGATACTCAAGGCAAACCCGACATGAACGATCGCATAGTCGCCGACTTGCGCCTCGGGAACGTAGGCGAGATTCACGGTTTTGACCACGCCGCCAAAACTGACCCGGCCCGATCGCAACAACGGTTCGTCATTTTCATTAATACTGATAATTTGGCCCGGTATTGCTAAACACATTCTGAAAATTACTCCTGATTCAGATTTCGATAGGCGGCAACCACTTGCCCCAGGGCAATTCCCCCATCATTGGGCGGGATCCGTTGATGCCAATAAGGACGGAACCCCTTTAATTTTAACCGACGAATTACCTGTTCCGTTAAATAGGCATTTTGAAAACAACCACCAGTCATGACAATTCGTTCCTCGCCGACCCATTGGGCCACCGCCAGGATAGAGTCTACTAAGGTATTATGAAATTTAGCGGAAATTATCCCAATTGGCAGGCGATCGCCTACATCTCTTAAGATTGCTAAAATTGTCGGTTCCCAATCCGCAATCATCCTCCCATCGGTGCCAACTAGGGGTAAAGGATAACTCTCCTGGGTTGTCCAACCTTCTAGGGCAAATTCCAAGGCAGTCGCCGCTTGTCCTTCAAAACTAATCTGAGATTTCAACCCGGCGATCGCTGCCACCCCATCAAACAACCGTCCCACACTACAGGTAACCGGCGTATTAATCTGTTTCTCCAACATCGATCCCAGCAGGGTCAACTCCAACGGTGTAAACGCCTCCAGGATATGCGGACACTGTTGACTCATCTCTGGGGTAAACAATCGACTCCCCCACACCTCATATAACAACCCCAACGCCACCCGGCGAGGTTCCTTCACCGCCTTGTCCCCTCCCAACAGAGGAAACGTCCGAAAATGGGCCACTCGGTCCCAGGATTGGGGCGAAACTCGCAGAAACTCACCCCCCCAAATCGTCCCATCTAATCCATATCCCGTCCCATCCCACGCCACCCCCAGGACTGTTTCCTCTAACAGTTGATTTTCCGCCATACAAGCGAGAACATGGGCATAATGATGCTGAACCTCCATTTGTGGCAACGCCAATCCCTCAGCAAAGCGGGTAGAACGATAGTCGGGATGAGCATCTCGGGCGACAACTTGCGGCGTTGCCTCATACAGTTGCTGTAAACTAGCAGTCGCCTCCTGAAATGCTTGGAATGCTTGAGGTGTCTCTAAATCTCCGATATGCTGACTCACAAAAATTTGGGGGAATACGCCAATGGCGACTGTACTTTTCAAATGAGCACCCACCGCTAAAATGGGCGGGGGAGAGGGGGGAGAATCCGGCGTAACCTTCAAGGAAATCGGCAAAGGCGCATACCCTCGGGCCCGTCGCATCACCATTTCTCGTCCTGCCACCACCCGCACCACCGAGTCATCCACCGCGCGAACAATTGGGCGATTGTGGACCAAAAACCCATCGGCAATGTCTTTCAGGCGATCGCCCGCTTCCTGTTCATCGATACAAATGGGTTCATCCGAGAGATTGCCACTTGTCGCCACCACAGGTTTACCCAACCCTGCCAACAGGAGATGATGTAACGGCGTATAGGGCAACATCACGCCCAAATAGGGATTATCCGGGGCGACTTCTGGGGCGATATTTGTATCCAAGTTCGACAATCGCCGTAATAATACAATCGGACATTCCGGCGATCGCAACAGTCTCTCCTCAATCGCCGTCACCTGACACTCTTGGCGAACTTGTTCCAACGAGGGATACATCACCGCAAAGGGTTTTTCTTCCCGACGCTTACAGTCCCGCAGACGCTGGACTGCCTGCGAGTTTCCCGCATCTACAATCAAATGAAATCCACCTAATCCCTTAACCGCCAAAATTTGACCGAGATTCACCCGAGAAATGGCCGTTTCTAAAGCGCGATCGCCTCTTGCCAACACCGTGTCCAACTCCGTCCAAAATTCCACCTGCGGACCACAATTGGGACAAGCATTCGGTTGGGCGTGAAACCGCCGATTTAAGGGATTGTTATATTCTGCCTGACAGTCGGGACACATTTGAAATCCCTGCATCGAAGTATTGGCGCGATCGTAAGGTAATCCCCGAATAATCGTATAGCGAGGACCGCAGTTGGTGCAATTGGTAAACGGATAACGATAGCGACGATTTTGGGAATCAAAAATCTCCTGCAAACAATC
>CAYUEH010000238.1:0-8058 GCA_964442465.1 uncultured Laspinema sp.
TGAAACCATCCTCTGAAAACTCGCCCCTCGGCCTAGGGAGGGCGGAGTGGGGTCCCCATTGTCATAAAACCGACACCCCTTAGCCTCTGTAAATAGAGGGCTTATCCTCTACAACTGCACTTTTTTCCCGGAATAGGGGCTTTATCCTCTGAAAAACCTGGATTAATCCGGATAACTCATCGATTCTGTAGTAAGATATCTTATAAATGGAGCAGAATTCTGGGATAGCCTCTGAAAGCGAGGAACTATCCGAGGATAGCAGAGTCTCTGTTATTGTATCGTTAAAGGGGCAGTAAATCGGTGTTTTCCCGCGAGTTCCTAACTCAGATCGCTCATCAGCATCAGCTTTCTCCCGATCAGGAGCGAGTCTTTTTGCTACGGTTTGCCGAGGATCAGGATTATGAAGATATTGCCGAACAGGTAGAAACTTCAAAAGGAGCCTGTCTCAAACGGATGGGTCAAGTTTATAAAAAATTTGGCATTGAAGGGGGGACTCGCGGGAAGGAAAGCGAACTGCGAGCATTTTTGGATCAACGTTGGGGACAACATCGCGCCTCGGCGTTATCCGGTTTAGAGGTGAATCTCGGTTTGCCCACTGCCAGAGGTGCAGACTCCCTGGTGTTACCGGAAAGATTAAGTGCGATCGCCGATGTTTCGTCTCCGGCAATGGTGAGTCGGAAAGTTGCTCTATTTTTCGGCGATCGCCAACCGGATGAGCGACTCCTGACGCCATTAACCCAGGCGATCGCCAGTGCGGGTCATCAACTCATCCTCGCGGGGAATCATCCCCAGTCAGGAGAGAACGGATTGGGTCAACTGCAACAGGAACTCCAAGCTTGCGATCGCTTGTTACTATTGCTCTCAGGACAATCCGCCTTTAGTGACCTGTTAATTGAAGAAGTGCGCCTCGCCCGAGAAGTGCGAGAAACCCGCAAAGATGGCACACCGGATATGTTCGCGATTCGGATCAATTGGCCGACGGATTCTCCGGTAAGCTATGATCTGCGCGCTTTATTACAAGGTGTACCCCAGCGGGAATGGCGATCGCCCCTTGATACCCCGGAACTCGTCACCGAAGTCCTTCAGGCGATCGACACGGGTACTCTCCCTCGGCAAATTGCGGTAGAATCCGCCGTCATCAGCGCCTTAACCCCCACCTGGGAAAGTGCCGATGGTCGTCCTCTCCCCTTTGCCGGACCGGAACTCCCGGAAGGACAAGTGGATTTAGCCTCTCCCTTTTACGTCAATCGTAGCCCGATTGAAGAGCGCTGTTATGAAATGATTTTGCAACCCGGTGCCCTGATTCGGATCAAAGCACCGCGACAAATGGGTAAAACTTCTTTAATGGCTCGCATTCTCAATCATGCGGCCAATCATGGCTATCGTCCGGTTCATTTGAGCTTTCACCTAGCCGATAAAGGGGTATTTGCCAGTCTGGATAAATTCTTACAATGGTTCTGTGCCTATATCGGGCAGCAGTTACAACTCCCCAATCAACTTCCCGAATATTGGGATGATTTTTTAGGCAGTAATGTCAACTGCAAATCCTACTTTGAAGACTATCTTCTCCCCGAAATTCATACCCCTTTAGCCTTATGTCTCGATGAAGTAGACCGGGTGTTTCAACATCCGGATATTGCTGATGACTTTTTTGGCTTATTGCGCGCATGGCACGAAGAATCAAAACGGCGCGAGATTTGGAAAAAACTTCGCTTAGTCGTGGTTCATTCCACCGAAGTTTACATTCCCATGAATATCAATCAATCCCCCTTTAACGTGGGATTACCCATTGAATTACCGGAATTTACCCCCAATCTTGTCCAAGATTTATCCCAGCGGTATGGAATCAATTGGCGCGAAACCGACGTCAATCGTCTTATGAATATGGTAGGAGGACACCCCTTTTTAGTGCGGTTGGCGCTCTATCATATCGCTCGACAAGACATTACCCTAGAAACTCTGTTAAAAACCGCTCCCACCGAATCTGGTTTTTATAACGACCATTTGCGGCGTCACCTCTGGAATTTAGAACAGCATCCGCCATTGGCTAAAGCCATGAAAGAGGTTGTTTTTAGTCCGAATCCGGTGCGTTTGCCCTCGGAACAGGCGTTTAAATTACATAGCATGGGGTTGGTGAAATTCCAAGGGAATGAGGCCGTCGAACGATGTGATTTATATCGTCAGTATTTCCGCAATCGACTCGATGAATAATTGAGATTCAGGGGCTTTTACCATAGTCGGGCCAGTTATATTCGAGGAGCTGATAAGTTTCCATGACTCTCAAACATCTACCCGAAATTATCATGATGGTAGCCTTGGCAATTCCTGCGTGTTTTACTCCGGCAGTTCACTCTCAAACCGTGAGAGTCTTTCCGGATAACTGCTCTGGGGAAACCCACCAAAACTTAGGGCTATCTTCTGGCTTAGGTGCAGACAGTCGAGGGTCTGATCGGGTTCAGGGGGTGCAACCCACTGTGCCATCAGCAGTTTCTGAAACCTGTTCGGAGGTGTCATCATGGGAGTTCAAACCCCAGACCCTAAATCAAGGGTTAGTACAGAGTAAACAAAGTAAAGATGCTTGTTCTATTTCCGGAAGAATTTATGGAATTGAGCGCCAGAATTCCCGAGGAATTTATGTCGTGGTGATTGACCCCAATACAGATAATGCTTTAGCTCGATTCCCGGCTTATGCTAATGGCCCCAACGAACCGAATTATGAATTTTCACTGATGCGACCGGGGCGTTATTTATTGAGTGTTTTTCAAGACCGAGCTGGAACGTTGGTTCCGTTTAGAACCCGACCCAGTGAACGATTGATTAACTGTAGTCGGGGGAGTGAGTTGGAAGAAACGGACTTTGAATTGCCGTAACTCACACGCTTTGAAATAGGACTGAAAGGTTTTCGAGGTTGTTCAGGGTTAAAACCGAGGGCCAATGCAGGTAGAGACGGGTGACTGGATGAATAAAAAACTGACGACCATGTATTATCAAGTCGGGGGAAGTTTACCGCCGGATTCTCCGACTTATGTGGTCCGTAAAGCCGATCGCGAACTGTATGAGAATCTCAAGGCGGGAGAGTTTTGCTATGTCCTAACCTCGCGGCAGATGGGTAAATCCAGCTTGCAACTGCGGACCATGCAAACCCTGCAAGCGGAGGGATGCGCTTGTGCGGCGATCGATTTATCGGCGATCGGCAATAAAGACGTGACCCCGGTTCAATGGTATAGCGGGATTATTCATACTCTCGTCAGTTATTTTAATTTGTTCAGTCGCCCGGAGTTTAGAACTTGGTTGCGCGATCGCGATGAACTCTCCCCAGTCCAACGCTTGCATGAATTTATCGAGTCGGTTCTGCTGGTGCGGATGCCGGAACATATCGTCATTTTTATCGACGAAATTGATAGCGTTCTGGGCTTGAATTTTCCGATTGATGACTTTTTTGCAGCCATTCGGGCTTGTTATAATAAACGAGCCCAAAACTCAGAATACAAACGGCTGACTTTTGTTTTACTCGGTGTTGCCACCCCCACGGAGTTGATTCAGGATAAAAGTCGCACCCCGTTTAATATCGGTCGAGCGATTCAAATTGAGGGGTTTAAACTTCCGGAAGTGCAACCGTTGGCAGAGGGATTAGAACCCGGGTGTTCTCGCCCGGAGGTAGTCTTGCAGGAGATTTTAACCTGGACCAATGGACAACCGTTTTTGACTCAAAAACTCTGTCAATTGGTATTAGCGGCGCCGAGTCCAATTGAGGCGGGAATGGAGTCCGAACGGGTGGAAGAGTTGGCCCGATCGCGGATTGTGGACAACTGGGAATCCCAGGATGAACCCCCCCATTTAAAAACCCTGCGCGATCGCCTCTTGCGAAATGAACAAAAGGCCAGTCGGCTATTAGGACTCTATCAGCAAGTGTTACTCTCCGGAGAACTCCCTGCTGATAACAGTCCGGAACAACTGGAATTGCAGCTATCGGGTTTAACCCTAAAGCGGCATTCTAAATTAACCGTTTATAACCCTATTTATGCCTTAGTTTTTAATGAGTATTGGGTGGAACAGGCGTTAGCGGATTTGCGGCCTTATGCCGAAGCGTTATCCGCTTGGGTGGTGTCGGATTGCCAGGATGAATCGCGACTGTTGCGGGGACAGGCATTGCGGGATGCTCAACAATGGGCGACGACCCATAGTTTAAGCGATCGCGACTATCAGTTTCTCGCCGCCAGTCAAGAGGAGGAAAAACGGGAGGTTCAAAAAGCCCTAGAAGCGGAGAAAAAAGCGATTCACCTGTTAGCGGAAGCCAACCAAAAACAGATAGAAGCCAATCGCATTTTAACCGAAGCCCAACAACAAGCCAATCGGATGCTCAAACGCGCCTATTGGGGGATTACGGGACTGGTCGTTCTGGCCGTCATTATCGTCTGTCGCGGGACTATTGCCTTAAAAGAAGCCCAAAAAGGCACGTTAATTGAGCGCCAAGGTGCGAATGCTTTAAAGTGGTTTGAATCCGAAGGAGTGGAACTCGAAGCCTTGTTACTGGCGATGCAAGCGGGACAAGATTTAAAAGCCTTGGTGAAGGGGGAGCAACCCTTAACAAATTATCCCACGATTAGCCCTTTGTATGCTTTACAGACCATCCTCCATCAAATCCATGAGAAAAATCAACTGAGAAGACATCAAGGTGCGGTTCGCAGTGTCAGTTTCAGTCCCAATGGAGAATTTTTAGCCACGGCTGGAGAAGATGGCAAGGTGGAACTTTGGACAAGGGCGGGGGAGCATTTACGAACGCTGGGAATTCATCAAACTGCGGTTGATAGCGTGAGGTTTAGTGCCGATGGTATGCAAGTTGCCACCGCTTCCGAAGATGGAACGGTCCAAATTTGGCAACGAGATGGCACCCGGATTGGGGCGATCGCCACCGAAACCGAAGCCATTGATAGCGTTAGTTTTAGTCCTGATGGTACGCGCCTCGCTACCGCTTCAGAAAGTGGCACAGTCCGAGTCTGGAATCAGCAAGGAAAGTTGCTTAATGAAATAGGAAGCGTCAACCGTCAAATTAATACCGTGAGCTTTAGTCCCGACGGAGAACACTTTGCCACTGCTCAAGTCGAGGGAACCGTGCAAATTTGGAATCTAAATGGCCAACGTCAAGCAACTTTGACCATTCCCCCCACTCCCCGCCAAGAGTTCAGTTCGACCCCCGATGCTCAACCATCAGTCAACAGCATGACCTTTAGCCCCAACGGGGAATTACTAGCAACCGCTGGATTTGATGGAACGGTGAGAATTTGGAACCTATCGGGTCAAGAACTCTCGGAGTTTAACACTGCTCAAAGTGCAGTAAATAGCATGAGTTTTCATCCCAATGGGGCAGAAATTGCCATTGTCGGATTTGATGGCAAGGTGCGTCTGTGGACATTGGAAGGGGTATTACTCAAGCAATTTAAAGGCGATCGTCATGATCGAATTACTAGCATGACCTTTAGTCCCGATGGAGCGCGTTTAGTCACCGGAGGAGTAGATGGAACCGTCCGACTCTGGGATATTTCCCGCCAGGGGACTCAGCCCTTGTTCCTGACTGAAACTCCCAGCAATTTCCCCTTATCTGAAAATGAGAACCTAGCCCCCAAGCATTCACCGAAAATGATAGTGCGATCGGCTAAAATTCCTTTAGAAAATCAATTTCTCCGGATCGGATTTAGCCCCGATGGGGAACGGTTTGCCACGGCTCAACCCGATGGAACGGTGCAAATTTGGACCCGTTCCGGTCAAGCGGTGATTCCCCCCTTTCAAGCCCATCAAAGCCGGATTTCGACCCTGAGTTTTAGCTGGGATGGAGAGACTCTGGCCACTGCCGGGGAAGACGGAATGATTCGCCTTTGGAATCGGTTGGGCCAACCCCTTACCCCGGAGTTAAATCATAGCCGTGGGGAAGTCAAAAGCCTGAGTTTTAGTGTGGATGGCCAGCGAATTGCTTTCGCCAATGGAACGGGACGATTACAAGTTTGGAATCTCTCGACCAACCAAGTGGATGAACTGCTGTTTCCCTACGGTCAAATGAGTAGCATTAGCTTTAGTCCCCAGGGTGACCGGCTGGCGATCGCCTCTGCCGATGGCAAAATTCGCCTCTGGACTCTATCCGGTGAAGAACTGGATAAATTTAACAGTGATACTCGGTGGGTCACTAGCCTGAGTTTTAATCCCACCGGACAACTTTTAGCCACGGCTGGAACCGATGGAACCGTGACAGTTTTCTTACTCACAGGCCAACTTTCAAAACAAGTTTTAGCCAAATTTAAAGCGGATGAAACCGATGTTTTGAGCATGACCTTTCTCTCGGAGGGTCAAGGACTGGTCACCGTGGGAACCGACAATACATTGAGGTGGTGGCGCATCAAAGAATTAGATGAATTGCTGGCAACGGGATGTAATTGGCTCACCGATTATTTGAAAGCACATCCCCAAGCCCAAGCGGACTTGCCTATTTGCCAGCAGCCCTAAACGTTACGCAGGATTGAAGTTTTATCGGTCTCATCTTTGTCCGGATTTTACTTGAGGAATTGTTATGTTGGTTTGGCAAATTTTTAAAATCAATCCCCGGTGTCGCAGTGATTGAGGGTTAACTCCCACCCCACCTTTTAGCAAATTCCCATTCGGAGCGTTGCTCACGCGACTGAACGTTTTTTATACTACACCCAAGGAAATTACCATGATCTCCAATTTAACTTTGTCTCCCCTGCCGATCACCAAAACCCCCCTCCGGGAAGTCCTTTCCCCTCGTTATGTTCCCAATCCAACTCCTGTGGAAGTCCCCCGAACCCTCCCCAAAGAGGCTATGACCTCTCACCTCACCTGGCCTGCGGATACTGAATTGCTCGGGTTAGTCTTTGAAGTGACCCCTCGGGCAGCGGATTATCTGTACGCGCAATACACCATTGGATTGCACGCTTGGTTTTTAGACCAAGTGCGACAAGCTGACCCGGAACTGTCTGCCTATTTACATGATGTCCAAACAGAAAAACCTTTTACCCTCTCCGGTTTAGAAGGCAAATTAGTCTCCTGCGGCAAAGATTTTCAACTGCAACCGGGCGAAACCTATCGGTGGTATGTAACAGCACTTTCTAAACCCGTTGTCCAGTTTTTGCAACAGTGGGTGAAGCAGTTACCGGAAACCATCGCCTTGCGCAAAGCGCCGTTAGAAATTAAGTCCTGCAAAATTTCGATTGCGCCAACGACCTATCGCAAATTATTTGCCTCCCAAGAAGTGAATTCTTCCACGTTGCAACTGAGTTTTATGACCCCGACCAGTTTCCGTCGGAAGAAACATCATTTCCCCCTGCCGGTCCCAGCTAATGTCTTTCATAGTTATTTGCGCCGGTGGAATGATTTCTCGGGGATGAATGTCGATCGCGACTTGTTTTTAAAATGGGTGGAGGAATCGGTGTTGATTCACCGTCACGAATTGCAATCGGCGAAAGTAGCTGCTGGTAAAAAAGGCATGGTCACCGGATTTACTGGATTGGTGGAATTTGGATTATCTCGACAGTCGGGAGAAGTCCCCGAATTTGAGCGCCTCTTCTATACCTTGGGACAATTTGCCCCCTATTGCGGAACGGGACATAAAACCACCTTTGGGTTAGGACAAACTCGCTTAGGATGGTCCGTTGAGGAAGCGATTCCGATTCCTTCTATCCAAGGAATGTTAGCGGAACGGATTGGGGAATTAACGGAATTATTCATCGGCCAACGCAAGCGCAAAGGCGGCGATCGCGCTCGGGAAATTGCCGAAACCTGGGCCACCATCCTGGCCCGTCGTGAATTAGGGGAATCCTTACAGGCGATCGCCTCGGATTTACAAATGCCCTATCAAACGGTCAAAACTTATGCTAAATTAGCTCGCCGAGCTTTAAAAGTTTAGCAGAATCTGATGTCTGATTCATCAATTCTGTAGGGACATAACCAGGTTATGTCCCTACTTTTATTTTTTAACTTGTGTCAAGGGGTTGGGAGGGTCAGAATATCTATAGCCAATCTAAATCAATTTGTTATAACAATAGATCTCTT
>CAYUEH010000239.1:0-8058 GCA_964442465.1 uncultured Laspinema sp.
CAAATTCCCTTGAGAATCGGCAATTTCCACGGTTCTAAAATCCAATTCTTTCCCCCGATCGAAGATTTGCGAGGCTAATTTATCTTGGCGAGAAGCAGTGATATTGTACCACTCATTGCTAATTCGCACGAGCAATTGAGATGCCCCAAAATTGGCTTGAATCGAGGCGATCGGAATATCTGCATCCTCAGTGACTTGTGCAACTTGGCTCTGAATCGCCGCAATGAGGGTTTGTTCAGGGGTTAAAGGAGCGGGTGGCGTTTCTACCACGGGAGGCACTTTTTTAGGCTGGGGTGCCTCTTTCGGGGGGATGACTGGGGGTGGCTCTTTCTGAACTGGAGGCAGTTCCGGTGCCGGGGTGGGAATCTCGGAAACCGGGGGGAACTCCGTTGGAGGCATTTCCGAGACTTCCGATGAGGCAGGAGGGGGAACTTGTGCCACTTCTGCGGGTTTGGGGAAGAGGACGCTGGTTGTCGTCCAAGTAATTATCACCACAATCAAGGCGATCGCCCCAGTTAATCCCCAATCGGACAAGGTTTGATTCAGTGCCCTCGGCAACAGGGCGCGAATCGGCGCTAAAATTTGAGATAAAACCGTCGGCTGCCGTTCTACCCCAAGCCCCTCTATTCTAACTTGGGTGGGAGTCTGGGATGGGGAACTCGGTTCCGCTTCCAGAGTCTCGACGACCCCTTCTAACAGTTGAATCATCGATCGCAACGTGGCGATCGCCAGCGCTTTAAATCCCGATGGCGGAGGTTTTGGCGCAGGCGGCACAGGTGGAGAAGCGTTTGCCGGTTTTGGGATTTGAGGGTCTGACTCTGGTGGAGTTGGCGGATCTTGGGACATCTTTTTCTAGGCGATCGACGAGGACAACAGGGAATACTTTTAAAGATGCGGCCATCCTTGGAGTAATCTATCATTTTGTGTGAAATGTCCCCTAATTCTTGCAAATTCCCGAACCCATGAACAAGAGACGCCGAGAATTTTTACTGGCTGGACTTAGTGCCTTAACCTTTGCTATCCTAGGCAAATCTCTCAGGGGGCTAACGCAAGAGAGGTCAGAGACTGAGTTGGATTTGATACCACCATCCCCAGATACCTTGCTGCTGCGGTTTGTCGCCGTGGCAGATACGGGTGCGGGTAATGAGGGTCAATATGCAGTCGGACGGGCGATCGCCCGCTACCATGAGCAGAATCCTTTCGATTTAGTCTTGCTCGCCGGAGATAATATTTACAATCATGGCGAAATTGCCAAAATAGGGCGCGTCTTTGAGCAACCCTACCGATCGCTCCTCGATGCCCAGGTTAAATTCTATGCCTGTCTGGGCAATCACGATATTAAAACCAATAACGGCAATGATCAAGTCCAATATCCGGGCTTTAATATGCAAGGGCGCTACTATAGTTTACGCCGGGATCAAGTCGAGTTTTTTATCCTGGATACCAACCGAAATGCCGATTGGCACAGTCAATTACCTTGGTTAGAGACTCAACTCCAACAGAGTGATGCACCGTGGAAAATTGTCATGGGACATCATCCCCTCTATACCTCGGGGTTACATTTAGGCAGTCGATTCCTCCGTCGGAAACTGATGCCTTTATTCCTAGAACATGGGGTGGCACTCTATATTAATGGACATAATCATAACTACGAACGAAGCCATGCGATCGGGAATACCACCTATTTAACTTGTGGTGCCGGTGCAAAAACCCGCCGGGTGGGACGTTCCAGTTGGACCGCGCGATCGGCGAGTCAACTCAGTTTTGCTGCCGTTGAAATTTACAGCGATCGCCTTCACATCACCGGCATTGACCAAAATAACCGAACCTTCGACCGAGGCGCGATCGCCATTCTAAATGATGTGTAATTAAAATAATGATTTGTAATTAAAATAGCGAGCAAGATGCTCGCACTCCTTAGTTTCCCCCCCTCCAACTCCCATCATTTCCCCCAGTTCGTAGTAACGACTTCAGTCGTTCCCCCTCCAACTCCCATCATTTCCCCCAGTTCGTAGTAACGACTTCAGTCGTTCCCCCTCCAACTCCCATCATTTCCCCCAGTTCGTAGTAACGACTTCAGTCGTTTCCCCCCCAATGCTGCATCATCATCCCAACCCAACAACCCAACTTCATCCCCTATCCAAATCAATAGGAAGTCACCACCAATTCAGAAATTTTCCCCCGATGAGTTCCTTTAGAATTAATCGATCGCGCTGCTGAAACTTCATGAATTGGAAACTCCTCATAAAGTTCTCGAATAAACGGACAATCCGAATTAGACAGCATCACTTTAACCCCTCGACTCGCCAGTTCCGCAAACACATCCCGTAACCGAAATTGGTCCTCTTCATTAAAATTATAGCGACTGTAGGACGTGAATTGACTCGTATTGCTCAGAGGATAATAAGGCGGATCAAAATAGACAAAATCTTGGTCAGTTTTGGCATCATCCAGCACATTATAAAAATCCCGAACTTCTAATTTCACCCCTTGTAACGCCAGGGAATCTGCCCGCAGTAACTCCGCATTACAAATAGTCGGATTTTTATAGCGGCCAATCGGCACATTAAATTGTCCCTTAGAATTTTCTCGATACAATCCATTAAAACAAGTTTTGTTTAAATAAATAATTCGAGCGGCTTTTTTGACCGATTTGCGGTTTTTCTGTGCTCTAATTTGATAATAATATTCAGAATCATGTTTAGCTTGATGAGATTCCAACTCTTTGATTAAAGCATCTACGTCAGTTTGGACACAGCGATACATATTAATCAATTCTTCATTGACATCGGATAAAACAGCCTTAAACCCTGACAAATGTTCTTGAAATAAATAGAAAAAAACAGCACCACCCCCTAAAAATGGCTCGTAATAATTGTCAAACTGAGAGGGAAATAGGGGTTGATATTGTTGAAGCAGTTGGGTTTTGCCACCGGCCCATTTTAGAAAAGGGCGGGGTAAAACTGTTAATGTATTCGGATCGTTCATCTATACCTAAAACTGGATCTAATTTTGTAGCAACGGTCTCCCTTTTGGGTGAACCGAACTCAATTGATGAACTCAAGGATTGCTCTTGATATTCTGTTGCTGGAGTTGGGAGATGGGAAATAGCGGTGTTCCTTCTTTGGCCGATCGCACCCCAGGAAACGAATCCCCTCAACGATACCTCCCCCCTTTCCTGTATCACTCCAGCGCCCTTGCCTAGGCAATTTTGTCGCAATTTAGGGCGCCTTCAATCCCCACCCAACTCCAAAAGTTCATGAATCCCTAACATACCACGATCGCGACTGAAATTCTGCGGTGCGATCGCCTCGGGACAACCCAGGAGTAATCATTGATACGACAGGTGAAAACCGATTTTGGCATAATGGGAGGGGAGTCCCCATTCCTTCAACGGGAGTGACCCACTCACCAAGAGGACTTCTCCCTCGAATTGTCTCAATTCGTATCAAAACCCTGAGTCCTTTCGGTCTAAAATAGATACGCCCACTGCAATGAGATGGCAGTACAGGGGGTTGAATCAGTCAGATAGATCCATCCTTTCTCCCGAAAGCGCGATCGCTGCTTCAACTGAGTCCTTGATTCCGATCATGTATTTTCCAGGAGGTTTCCCAGATGGATTCTCAGGATGTTATCCAAGCTATAGATCGCATTTTACCCGACCCTCAAATCTTTGAAGATGTTAATAAGATGTTAAAAAAATACCGGGCGTCGGGCCAAAAAAAAGTCCAACTAGAAGATGAAGATATCAGTGTCGCCATCCCGGAAGGAGTGCAAATTGATATTGTAACAAAAGCCTTTTTTAATGAATATTTTGATATTAATTTAGGAACAGGGTATCGGGTTCAGGTGGCCATGGGTGGAATTCAAAAACAAAAACGCGGCAGAGTCTATCCCGAACTCTGTTTTGCCACGTTATTTTATGATGCCAGTGGGAAAATGTTAATGATTGATTTTCATCAAAACATGATATAATTAACAGCTTTCATAGAAATTCATTTAATCTAAATGACTAGGCCCAACGGATATCGTTGAGAACAATCAGCACAATGTCGGGGCGGGTTGATGAAATAGGCCAGGACACAACTACAGCGATCGCCGGGGCAATTTCCGGGGCCTCTCTCGGACTGGATGGAATTCCCCCGAAACGCGCGGCGAATCTGAATGACCCAGGAACTTGGAAATTTACCGACCGGGTGCAACTCGCGGAACAATGCTACGGGGTACAATGCAAACAGACTTAGCCGCTCCTGTTGAGAATCTGAATTTTTATGTTTGATGACTTTTGGAGTAATATCCTTCGCTACCCGCGCTATTTTGTCACGATCATTCTGGGCATCTTCTTTGCCCTGTTCGGTTGGGTTAAACCCCTGTTGCAAAAACCCGTAACCGCGATCGCCTTAGTCACTTTAGTTGTGACTGCCCTAATTTTTGTCGGGTTGACCTTACGAGGGATGTTGGGATTGGCCGTCACCTAGAGCATCGGGACCATGTTAAATCCCCGGAACAGGACTTCTACATTTCATCTAAATGTAGAGTTGATTCGCGAATCAACTCTACATTTAGAGCTTGACCTCAACCCTGGCGTCAGTCCTGAACCAACCCAGTTGGTCTTCCCCCTACTGTACCCGCATTCTAGCCCCTTTCGGACCGGGAACCCTCCCGTCTGGGTCCCTTAATATCCTGAATTGAATCCCCTCTCAAGATGAATAACCAGGCCAAATTTCCCTCCCGAGAAACAGATCCTCCGATAGGCGCGGTTTGCTGTTGTAGCGGTAGCACGGATTAAAAATCTACACTACAAACAGGTGGATGCATCAAAGTGCCACCTCAACCCATGAATACCATGCAAACAAGGGAATCAATATTATGGCGACAGATCGTCGAGTCGAGCGCGTCGCGTCCTTAATTAAGCGCGAAATCAGTTTAATGTTAATCGGCGACATTAAGGATGACCGAGTGGGTGCGGGAATGGTCAGCGTTACCGATGTTAATGTCTCCGGTGACCTCCAACACGCCAAGATTTTCGTCAGTATCTATGGCAGTGATGAAGCGCGCGCCGAAACCATGGAAGGACTACAAGCAGCAACTGGATATATTCGCAGGGAACTCGGGCACCGAGTGCGATTGCGTCGGACTCCAGAGGTGATATTTTTAGAAGACCGATCCATTGAACGCGGAACGCGCATCCTGACACTGCTCAATCAGATCAGTGAAGAACGCAAACAGCATCATCCCGAGGCGGAAGAGGAAGATGTGGATCTAAACGAGAGCGAAATTTCAGAAACTGAGGCTTAAATCTGTGGATATGTCGGATCTGATCCCGGCACTGCCGGATCTCGAAACCCTATCGTTAGAAGAACAGGTGGCGCAGTTGTTCGTCGTGCGAGCATCTGGACATTTGTTTGACCACCAAATCGAATATCCCGATTGGGAACCCCCAGCAGCACAGTTGCAGAAGCTGGTGCAGGAACAGGGCGTGGGGGGCGTGATTTTGGTGGGAGGCAGTGCGGGTGATTTGATGTGGCGATCGCAGCAGTTGCAATCCTGGGCCAAGTATCCCCTGCTCATCGCTGCCGATATCGAGGAAGGTGTCGGACAGCGATTTGCCGGTGCAACTTGGTTTCCCCCGCCCATGGCGATCGCCAAGATTGCTGCCACAGAACCCTCGAAAGCTCAGGGTTATGCCACAGCAATGGGTGCCTATACCGCCCAGGAAGCCCTCGCTGTCGGGATTAATTGGGTCCTCGCCCCGGTGGTAGATGTGAACAACAATCCCGAAAACCCGGTGATTAATGTCCGTGCCTTTGGGGAAAATTCTGAAACTGCCAGTGAGTTAGCCCTAGCGTTTATGCGCGGTGCACAGAAATATCCAGTCCTCACCTGTGCCAAGCATTTTCCCGGACATGGGGATACCAGTGTGGATTCTCATATCGAGTTGCCGGTGTTGCGCCATTCTCCAGAAAGACTAGAGACGGTGGAACTTCCGCCATTTCAACGGGCGATCGCCGCTGGGGTGGATGCGGTGATGAGTGCTCACCTCTGTATTGAAGCTTGGGACTCGGAATATCCGGCGACTCTTTCCTCGAAGATTTTAACGGGACAGTTACGCCAACGGTTCGGGTTTGAGGGGTTAATTGTTACTGATGCTTTGGTGATGGGGGCGATCGCCAAACGGTATGGTCCCAATGAAGCTCCAATTTTAGCCTTGGAAGCTGGGGCGGATATTTTATTAATGCCTGTGGACCCAGCCGAGGCGATTACTGCCCTCTGTGATGCGGTCAAATCCGGTCGCATATCCCGCGATCGCATTCGCCAATCCGTAACCCGCATTTGGAAGGCGAAACAGAAACTCTTCTCTCCTTCTACGGTGGTCAATCCTCCGACTTCCCCCAGCGCCCAATTGATTAATTTGTCTACTCCTGGGGCGATCAACTGTGTCGAAAATATCTTGCGGGAGTCTCAGCAAATGGGGGGGTCTTTGCCTTTATCCGTCCCTCCACCGGAATCCGGGGAGTATGGGAATAATTTATTGGTGACTGACTCTCTGGTTAATAGTGCATTTCTGAATAAACAAGCCCCGGCGATCGTCATGCCGAAGTCTAAAGGCTATCACTTTCAGGGCGTGGATTGTTCTACTCCCTGCCGATCGCAAGACTTGAAGGCAATGGGCACTGGAAAAACCCTGCTGCAAGTCTTTATTCGGGGTAATCCGTTCGGAGGCCCTGCCCAGGTGACTCGCCTTGCCCGGGAATGGCTGACTCAACTATTAGAAACGGGACAATTGCAGGCGGTGGTGATTTACGGGAGTCCCTACGTTTTGGACGAATTTAAGGCCCTGTTGCCTCCATCGATTCCGTTTGTGTTTTCTTATGGTCAAATGGGGGCCGCCCAGGCGATCGCCCTGGAAACTTTATTCGGACTGACTCCCACCCCCACCCAACCCAATCCGTTCTACTAAGGCTCCAGATTCCATCTGCACCGGGAGTAAAAAGCTCGTAGTGCTTACTATTGCTACAGTTTCCGGCGCTCCCGGCAGCGGATTTCCATCGGATCTCATCTAGTTTATTCCCAGAAAGCGGTGATCCCTATCGGTTAATCTCCTGGTTATACCGACTCCGGTTTTTATGGAGCTTTGACAAACAGCACCCTTGAGGGTGGGGGTTTTTATAGACTTTGAAAACCGGATTCCGGAGCCGGACCGGATAGAGGAGCAAGCGAACCTGCTAAATTTTATATAAAGTTGCTTCCACAAATATCCCTACAACTCTCCCCCTGTATAAATTTTGGCATCTCTATACTCTACTTTAGACTGAAATAATGCAATCATTAATCATTCTGACACCCCCTAATGAAGTACATCGAAAAAATTTATCTACCTGGGGGTGCATAATTCTTCATATTTTATTAAGATAATTATGAGTCAATTAGCGCGATAATAAGAATGCTGCTGTATAGAATGTAACAAATACCTGAGAGACCGCCCAGTAGTCTCCCTGCTTCAACGAGATATGATGAATTATTCACCTAGCTGGGGGGTGGACACAGATATAACGTTGATTAAAGAATCTATCTAGCGAGGTTTTAAAGATGGCACCATCTACATCTACCGTTCAATATTCCATCGAGTTCATCAAAGAAGAAGCTCGAACCTTGGTCAAAAATGGCTTTGTGGGCCGACAACAACCGATTTATACCCTCTGCCAATACATCCCAGCGCGGGAATGGGCCCTGGTTGAATCTGAATTAGAAAAATATGATTTCCTCCTGCGCGATCGCATTGTGGATCTCATGGGACGCGAAGACTGGGACAACGATTAAAAAATTTAAAAGTATATCAAACAAGTTTTGCCCTGTCAATCCCAAGGGAATTGAATTTCCTGTGGATTGACGGGGCCAATCCTCTGATTTTCCTCCTTCACTCAACAGCAGGGGTCAAGGCGGAAAATCTTGACCTAAAAATGCCCTGACAACACAACTTGGGGTATCCATTCGGTATGCAGTCCAGGTGAAGATTATCTTTTTCACAAGCAGGACTTACGCAATCTTCAATATTAA
>CAYUEH010000240.1:0-8053 GCA_964442465.1 uncultured Laspinema sp.
TTTCTCGTTCTAGGCGGGAGGCGATGCTGAAGTCAATGAGTTGAATGGTTTCGGTAATAGGATTAATAATAATATTTTGAGGTTTGATATCTTTATGAATAATGTGATGGTTGTGGAGTTCGCTCAGAGCATCTACGAGGGAAATCGCGATTTCCAGAAATTTTAGCAGAGAAAGAGAGTGAGAAATTATCCACTCACTTAAAGATATCGACCCGGTATCTTCGAGGAAAAGTGCCCACCCGTTTTTATAGGGTTCTAACCCGATGGGTTGGATAATGGTGTTGATCTGGAGGTTTTCTAAAATTTGATATTCGTGGCGCAGGCGGGTAATCTCAGGGAGATTGGGATATTCAGATTTGAGGGTTTTGACGATCGCCTTTGAACCATCCACCTGGTTTTGAGCGCGATAAATGACTGTTCTGCCTCCTGAGTGCAGGGTTTCCAAGAATTGATAGTTATTTAAGTTGACAGCCATTCTAATTCTCCCAGGTTATGACATCGAGGATGAGGGTTTGATGAGGAGTTTGAGGTTGAGCGCTTCCCCCTGGCGATCGCCTTTGATCCGCAGCCTTTAGCTGCCATTCCATCGGCGAGTTCAAACCCTGTCATCCCAACCCCAGTCTCTACACCCTTTAAATGCTGAGACTCGCGTTAAGATGAGTCCGGTTCTATTTTAATCTAAAATGTTAAAAAATGATGCCCAGCCTTTCAAATTTAATAAAAATTAATCTAACTCGGAAGAAGCACTTTCCTCGTCACTGACCTCGGTCTGGGGGTCTTTAATTGTTCGGGAAACTACTTACCCAGAACGGATATTAGGGAGAAGAGACTGCTTACAGAACTCTCAAAAGCCCCCTTTGTTTGTTAAGTGAGGCTTTTGAAAACTTGGCAAGAAATTTAATTATTCACTTCTAGTAAACCTGGGGGGGGATTAATTTCTAAGCGACGGTTTGCTATGTCCACAATGGGGACAATTTCTTTCACAAATGGAATTAAAATATGAGGCTTAGATTTGCGTTTTGCGGGAGTTTCAGGACTCTCAGAACTGTCAGGAGTTTCAACAGGTGCAACCGGAGGTTTAATGGCCAAAATATCATGACCGGCGGTGAGGATTTCGACCACGGTTCCAATTTCCTCCCCGGTGCGTTGGTCGATCGCCACTAATCCGATTAAATCCTGGATGTAATACTCATCTTCCTCTAAATGGGGCCGATCGCCTTCAGGAACAAACATCAAACAACCCCGCAACGCTTCGGCCTGATTGCGATCGGTTACCCCGGCCAATTGAACGATAAAGATTCCCTTATTTTCAATCAATCGACCGTGAACTAACTCCACAGGTTGAGGTGTGGATTGATTGGGATATTTTATCCATCGTTGTCCCGGTTCCTCAAACCGTTCTGGGAAATCCGTGGAGGGATAGACTCGAACTTCACCGTTGAGACCTTGTACGCCAATGATTTTACCAATTTCAATCCACTCGTCGGAAGGGCGTGTTTTCGGAGTTGAGGGCTGTTGTTTCATAAGTTATCAGGACAAAAAGAAGGAAGGATAGAAAATCCCTGCGGCGATAGCGGGCGATCGCCATCCTGACAATCGCCCGCTTTTAAGTTCCGCACTTCACAAGATGAAGGCGACTGCAAGGATGACTCCATGCAGTCGCCTTCATCTTAGGTTAAGGATTTAAGACAATTTTAATGCAATTGTCCCGCTTATGCTTAAATATTTCATACCCTTGGGGTGCGTCCTCCAAACTCATCTCATGGGTAATCACAAAGGTTGGGTCAATATCCCCATTCTGGATGCGATCGAGCAACGGGTTGAGGTATTTATGGACATGAGTTTGTCTCGTTTTCACCGTTAATCCTTTTTCCCTTCTCGCGCCATCGGCAACCGTTCCGGAACCTGATCAATAACAATCACGCGATCGGCACCTTGATAGCCTGTGGGAAAGATAGAGCGACCCTTTCCGGATTTTGGCAATGGACGATGGCGGTCCCCAACCGTTGGCGGCCCAGAACGGGAGAGGGGTTGGGGGTCCCCGACGTCTTCCACAACTGATTTAGAACCGCTATAGCCTAGGGGATTCAGCGAGAGAAAACATGGATTTTAAAAACCAGATTGGGTTGTAATTCCCGCCTAAGCGGGAATAAAAGGATGAAAATATCGACAGGTTGCTGTGGGGTTTAATTGGCTTCACCTAATGGTTCAGGAACCTGAGCTTTTAAAGGGAATTCACCACAAATATGCCACCGCCTGTCTTGAAATACGAGTAAAGTTAGATGACTGGCTGAACATTCATAGTACAACTCTCGGTCTTTAAATTCGGCCCATCCCATATTAAAATGATGCCGTCTGAGATCTTTAAAGGCGATCGTCATGTGCGGGGAAAACGATCGCCCCTTAGATTTCGGGTCATAAATTCCCAGGGACGAGTTGAGATCCGTCGCTAACTCCGACTGAAATAACAACAATTCTGGGGTTTTCTTGACATTAATATAAACCACTCGGGGCGGAAACGAACCAAACCCCGACAGGACCATCGGCACAGGTGCCCGAACCTCGGCAAACCCTTTGAGGAACTCTTCCAGCAGTCCCTGTTTTTCCACCTCCCATTCAAAAGGGGGTTGTAGGGTCACATGGGGGGGGGACTTAAGGGCCTGACGAGTTTGGTAGTTCTCAGCAAAGTGCTGTTTGTATCCAGTGACTTCTTCTTGAATGGCATCCGGGGGCAAAAGTGCAATAAAATATAACGTGGGATCAGTTGAAATCATGGCATTCCTTGGGTGTCAACATACAATCGGTTTGTCCATCGGGGCCTCAAGCTTGGAGTATCCCTGGGGTAATCGCCCTAAACCGGAGAACCCTGGAGTCCTGACCCAGCTAAACTGACGATAAATCATTCCGTCAAGGATATAGAGTAACCTAATCCTCAATCACTTGGCTGAAATATCAGCAAATCATGATGACTGATGCGATCGCTTTAAAAGATATGTCCCGAAGCATGACTACTGAAAGTTCTCTCGTTCCCCTCTCCGCCCTCAATCCTTTTGAATCCCTGACTCCAGAACAGATTTCCGAGTGGGCCGGATATCATTTGCAATATGTTGATTTTAAAGATGTGGTCAATGAGGAAGGACTCCATCAACTCCCGGATTTTCCTGGCTTATATTTCGTCTATTTTATCATTTATGATGCTAAAGGAAAATGGACCGAAAATTTAGTTTATATTGGCATTGCCACCACCAGTATCAGTCAGCGATGGAAGTCTAATCATCAAGTGCCCATGTTTGGCAAAATGCACAAATTGGGCATTGAAATTCTAATTAGAACTTTTACTCTCCTGCCGGGAATGGTAACTTCAGAAACCTTGCAAATGTGGGAGCAATCTTTAATTCAAAAGGTCCATCCGGTGTTTAATGAGGAGATGTAACGATTAGACTTGTTATTGCAAAATAACTGAGAGATCCCCCCAACCCCCCTTAAGAAGGGGGGCTTATAGCAGTCCTAAATTAGCAATAAGTTTATTAGACTTCTGGGTAACTTCTCTACTTCTCTTAAGCCCCCCTTAAGAAGGGGGGTTGGGGGGATCAATCCAGATTTCCGGATCATCCCAACCCTTGTTCCGATCGCAAAAAATCCACGAATTGACGGGCGGTGCGTCCAGAACGACCATTATGGCGAGTAGCCCATTGTAAGGCTTGAAACTCTAAGTTTTCCGGGGATAATTTTAATCCCGCTTCTGCGGCTAAATGATGGACGATCGCCAGATATTTGTCTTGATTAGCCGGTTCAAAGGTTAAGGTTAATCCGAAGCGATCGCTAAAGGAAAGTTTTTCTTGAACGGTATCCCAAGCATGAACTTCATCCGCCTGAGAAGGGCGGGGTCTCTCCTCAAAAAACTCCCGGACTAAATGACGACGGTTCGAGGTGGCATAGACGACTACATTGGGCGGACGGGCAGTCAGGGTGCCTTCTAAAATTACTTTTAATGCCTTAAAAGAATCGTCATCTTCCTCAAAGGATAAATCATCTACAAAAATAATAAATTTCTGAAGGGCATCGCGGAGTTCATCGACAATTTCCGGTAAATGTTGAAGTTGATATTTGGGAATTTCAATTAATCGTAACCCTTGCTGGCTATATTCATTTAATAATCCCTTGACTAAGGAAGATTTGCCTGTTCCCCGACTGCCATAGAGTAAAACATTTAAGGCGGGTTTACCGGCTAATAAGAATTCAGTGTTCTTTTTTAAAGTCTCGCGCTGGAACTCGTAGCCCACTAATTGCGTCAACCGCACCGGGTCAGGGTGTGGGATGGTTTTTAGTTTCCCTGACTGCCAAGTAAAGGCTTGATACTCTGTAAATTGCCCGGTGCCCTGTGTTTGGTAATAGGCAACTAACTCCTGGAGAGTATCAGGCCATTTTTTTGGGGATTTGAGGGCTGCGATCGCCCGTTCTCGTGAACCCAGAGGCCATTGATCCATCGCCTCGGATTCCACAGAAGAGGAGTTCCAGACTAAGGGGGGAATGGGGATACCACTGGCGGATTCCACCCACTGACGAAGGCGATCGCCGTCACAGTCATAGAAACATTGCAATGCCTCTAAATCATGTTTGACTGCTGCTACTAACGGCGGAGGAATTTCTGCAAACGGCTGACGTTGCACCTGGTAGGTAAAGGGATTTTCGTCTTTCAGGATGCGATTTATGAGATAGTCTTGCCAGCTCATTTCTTCTGCCGCCAAGCGTTTAAACCAGCAGCCATAAGCCTTCAGACAATTTAATCCCACCCGGCCTCCCGCGCCTCCCCCGGAACTTTCATAAATCAACTGGATCAGTTTTAGAAAAGATTTCCCCAGTTCATTGCGAAACACCCCTTGATAGAGCAATAAAGAGGCTGCTTTGATTTCTAAATATTGAATTGCACTAACGGTTTCACTATCCATTTGATGCCCGAATCAGGAGTGACCAATCAAAACCACATTATTGGGAAGTAATCGGTTAAATAAGCCCGCTCATGCGGGCTAAACTTTATTCTAATTTCTCCCCTTCAAGGGAGAAATTTCATGCTAAAATTACCCTTACTTTTTCTTTTGTTTCAGGACTTTTTTAACCAGATTGGGAATGTCGGCAGGACTAGAAGCTACGGGAATTTTGGCCGACTTAAACGCCTGAATTTTGCTTTGAGCCGTATCGGGATCAGCGCCGATAATGTTAAAGGTTTTCCCTGTAGAAAGTCGGGCCGCCATAATATCCCCGGCATGACCGAGGCGCTTGCCTTTCGGTGCATGATGACCGGCGACATAAGCCACCACGGGTTTATCAATGGCAGCGGCGATATACTGTGCAGCTTCCTCTTCACTACTGCCGCCGATTTCGCCAACTAAAACGATCGCCTCGGTGTGGTCATCTTCATCTAAAATTTGCAACCATTGGGCAAAGGAAGAACCCAAAATCGCATCACTGCCAATCCCGATGGCGATCGACTGTCCTAACTTAGCCTGAGTGAGTTGCAGGGCAATTTCATAGGTGAGAGTGCCACTGCGACTGATTAACCCCACAGAACCGGGGGTATAGAAATCGCTCTTATGAATACCCAGCAGAACCTTGCCCGGGACAATAATCCCCGGAGTATTAGGACCGAGGACGAGGGTATCCGTTGCCTCCGCCTTTCTCACCAGTTTCACCATATCCAGGGGTGGCATTCCCTCGGTGATGATAATAATCTGACGGATGCCAGCAGCGATCGCCTCCAACGCCGCATCCAGGACCGCGTAAGGCTTAACAAAAATCACCGTCACATCCACCGGACCGACCTTCCGCAGGGCCTGTTCGACCATATCAAAAACCGGAATCTCCTGAACTGTCTGGCCCCCACAACCGGGACTAATTCCGGCGACCACATTGGTTCCATACGCTTTCATTAAAGCCCCATGAGTAGAACCGATCACCTCGGTAATGCCTTGAATTAAAACTTTGGTATCCGGCGTAAAATTCATCAACCCTCCTTTAGCCATTTGTTGCCAACGACACAGACAAAGCGATCGCCTCATCCAAGTTTTCCACCACCGTCACCTCTACCGCCTGCAAAATTTCTCGCGCTTGGTCAATTTCGCTGCCATATAAGCGCACGATCACCTTAACTTGGGTTTGAGGATTTCCCGTGGCAGTTTCCCGCTGACTCTGTTTTTGGTAATGGGCGATCGCCTCCACTGCCTGAGTGCAGGAACACAGACCCCCGAGCAAATTTACCAATACCACTTTGACATTTTTCTTCTGACTCACCAGGGCCAACCCGAGCTTGATGCGATCGCACAGGAGTTCCGGGGTCAAATCCCAACGACATTCTCCACCAATATTCACAAAATTAGCAGGCTTGCCTCCTGCGGCATAGACCAAATCCAGGGTCGCCATGGTCAGGCCCGCCCCATTACATAACAGGCCAATATTCCCATCAAGTTCCACAAAATTCAATTCCGGTGGCACCGCCATCACCGGAGAACCGAACCCCGCAACCCCTGCCTCATCAGGGGGAGTCTTCGGCAGCAACTGTAACAAACTCGAATGGCGTCCCAGGGCCTCATCATTCACCGTCACCTTGCCATCGAGGGCCATCACGTCACCGCTGGGACTAATCCCTAGGGGATTGATTTCCACTAGGTCCAAATCCTTCTCCACAAACAGCAGATACATCTTTTCGACGATATCGCTCACCGCCTCAATCAGAGGACCCGTGCACCCCATCTTCAGGGTTAAGCGACGGGCATAAAAGGGCGAAAAGCCCTCATCCACGACAACCTGCTGCATCTGTTCCATCGCCAATTCCGTGCTGGTCCCTCCTTGGCTCGACCCCAACAACAGAGGGCGACGGGCCGCACGATCCAGGACCACTGCGAGATAAAATTCGCGATCGGTGTCATATTTAGCCTCAGCTAGAAGCACCTCGGGATATTCCGTATTGATAGGAAGGTGAAAAATATTTTGAGCCGCTGCCACCGCATCAATTGTATTCGCCACAAACTTGATGCCACCTGCTCTCCCGCGTCCTCCCGCACGGACTTGAGATTTGAGGACAACGGGATAGGGAATCTTGAGTCCCTTTAAGTCTTTGGGATGGTCGATCCGTTGCGAGGGCAAAACTGGGATGCCCATTTCCCTGAATAATTCTTTTGCTTGATACTCTAATAAATCCATGAATGTATGAAAAACGGTGGGTGTGAACGATCAAAAGCTGAACAATATAAGGGCATAAAAGCCCATTTAAATTATCGCAATTCTGGGCCTCTCGATTCTGGGGTTGACTCCGTTTGTAGTGTGGCCTACTTTTGATGACAGTGCCAATCCATTAGGGATTGAGGGTCAGGGTCCGAGCGCATCCGGCAGACCCGACTTGCGATCGCCGGTGTTGGCTATAGGATTTGCCATCTCTAATCTGGATTGGTTAAGTCTCAACCCCACCAAACTTGATAGAATACCACATTCGGTTACCCCACCGGGGCGATCGCCTCCATTCCCCGACTTCCCCAAACCCTTGCCAGTCGGTCTATCGCCCCGTTCACCTCCGTTGCGTCAAAAAAAGCTAACTTATGACCGTTTTGAGCAAAACCGCCGCGCATCCTACGAATGAACGCGAAGCGTCATTCGCGCTTTTAGCGGCGGACGGAGTTTGCGCGGGTCATCCTGATTTTCGATGTACTTCAGAAGAGTTTCAATGTTGGCCCGTCCTCCAGTTGCGATCGGGCCATAGGCTCTGTTCCAGAAGTAAGGCTTCCAGTAGAAGGGGCGTAGCTGCTCAGCAAACTCAGGCGCGCATCTTTCGGGCTGACACGGACTTGAGATTCTTCACGAAGTCAGACAGCCTAACGGTCGGGTCAACCTCGAACAATAGATGAACATGGTCAGGTTAAGCGCCAAATTCAATCAACTCCCCTCCCCACTTAGCCAGCAAGTCGGTGAATATAGCGGTTCGGTGGCCTCATTATGTACTTTTCAAAGCCCCTCTCCCCCCCCCTTTCAAAGGGTAGGGCTGTTTCATTCTAAAGGGCGATCG
>CAYUEH010000241.1:0-1646 GCA_964442465.1 uncultured Laspinema sp.
CTTTCATGCAGTCATAAATGGCATTTTTAACGACTAAAAGTAAATCGCTATCCTGTCCCAACTTGAGCGAGTTTTCGGTTTCTTGCTTCAACCATTCAATGAGTTTTTTCACATGAGCGTCAGGATGCAGACAATTAAAATAGCCTTGGGTTCGAGATGTCCTGACCCCTTGGGAATCCGATGGTTCAGAGTTGGGAATCCATAGGCGATCGGTTCCATAATAAGCCACTAAGGGTAACCGAATATTTTCTCCATTATCCGCTTTTTCCCGAAGTTGGGTTGATAATTTTTTAATGGTTGGATCCGTTTGAGGTGGGGTTCTCCCAGTGAAGGAGTGGATCCAAACAATCTCCTGTCCTTCAAAGCTTCCTTCGCAAGTCACTGAAGCCGGATATTGGGGTTGAATATCCGTGGTTTCTCCCTGTTGATATTTTTGCTGACGGACGTCATCATGCGTAATATTTCGGGAAGATCCTTCTTCATTAAACCCTGACAATAAATCGCTAATGCCAATCGCTAAGGCATCAAGAATGGCTGTTTTACCTTTGCCGTTATCCCCAATGATGAGCGTAAACGGAGCGCAAAATTCAAAGGTTCTATGTTCAAATCCTTTAAAGTTCTGAGTGGTGATTTTGTAGACTTTCATAATTTTATCAAGTTAGAAAAGCTGATATATGAAAAATAGGCAGTTGGCGGGTTCTTTAGCTTTTGAGTTGAACGAGAGATAGGGAGGGACGGGAAGTCAATTCGGAGTTTAACGGGGGGGTAGTTACCATAAACTGGAGGCAGGGGAAAATATTGGGGAGATGTTTTAACAAAACTTCTACCACAGGTGCATCAAGATGTAAACAAATATCATCAATGAGGACGATTCCTGGAGTCTCTCTAATCGCTTGTTTTGTTAACTGAGGATTGAGGACAACCGCACGATAGGCAATATCTGCAACGAGGACTGCCAGATGACGCTGGGATAGGTTCATCTCGAACAAGCATTGACCATTGAGTAAGAGTTTATCTTGATTCAAATCATATTGGATAGTCTGCAAATCCAAACAGGAGGCGATCGCCTCTTGAACTGCCACAAAAATTTGCCAAGGATTCTGCTGTTGTCGGCTAATTAATTCCATCATTTTGAACCATGCTAATAATCGCCGTTGTGGAGATTTGGGGTCGAACCATTCTTGGTTACCCAGGGTTCGGGTTTGGGGTTTCTTCGCTTCCACGGTTCTCACGGCTTTTTGATGCCATCCCTGCCGATTTTTTCCATAGTAGACCACCAGGGGTAAAATGACCCCGGAACCCTGACGCACTTGGGCTTGCAGTTCCTTGGAAATCTTTAATAACGATTCCCCCCCTGTTGTTCTGCCCTTGGGTTTTTTAAGGATTCTCTGCCAGTCAATGCGCTGTTCCTGAATCATTCCTTGAGTGGAAATTCGCACGGGATACGCTTCCCGATTCGTTGTCATTTGCCCAGGGAGACGGCGCATATCTTGGGTCCGGATATTGCGAGGGGTAATTTCATCAAACCCTAAAAATAGAGAACCCGCAGCAATGGCAAGGGCCTCAATTAGGCTAGTTTTGCCACTGCCTTGGTTCCCTACAATTAGGGTCAATTGCTCGTCGAATTGACAGCTATAATGCTCAAA
>CAYUEH010000241.1:1746-8013 GCA_964442465.1 uncultured Laspinema sp.
GCACTGGTGCTGCCTAATTCTTCAATTGTACCATCGGTGCGTTCCACTAAATTATGCCCGATCGCCCCATCACCGCCTTGATTTAATCCCGCAGGAGGAATGCGGCGGTGATTGGATAAAATTGCTGCCGTCATCGGTTCCAGAAATCGTAGGCGGCGAATGACTCCATTGCCTCCGGTATATTGTCCTTTTCCTCCGCTATTTTCGCGAATGGAAAAGCTCTCTAATCGGACGGGGAATCGCCATTCTAAAACTTCAGGATCCGTGAGGCGGGAATTGGTCATGTGGGTTTGAATGGCATCGGTTCCGTGGAAGTTGGGACCGGCACCGGAACCGCCACAAATGGTTTCGTAATATTGATGGCGATCGCTGCCAAAGGTGAAGTTATTCATGCTGCCTTGGGATGCTGCCATCACCCCGAGTGCCAGGTACAAAGCATCCACGATCGCCTGAGAAGTTTCCACATTTCCCGCCACCACTGCTGCGGGATAGCAGGGGTTGAGTAAGCTGCCTTTGGGAATAATAATGTCTAGGGGTTTGAGACATCCAGCATTCAGGGGAATGTTATCATCGACTAAGGTGCGAAACACATACAACACTGCCGCTTTACAGACTGCTGCTGGGGCGTTAAAATTGCTGTTGAGTTGGTCCGATGTGCCGGTGAAATCAATGGTGGCACTGCGGCTATTTTTATCAATGCTAATTTTAACGTGAATTTCTCCTCCATCATCCATTGAATAGGTAAATTCGCCATTTTTGAGAACCGCAATCGCCCGTCGCACGGATTCTTCGGCATTGTCCTGAACATATCCCATATAGGATTCTACGGTTTTTAAACCATAGTATTCCACCATTTTACCGAGTTCTTGCACCCCCCGTTCGTTGGCCGCAATTTGCGCTTGTAAATCGGCAATATTTTGGTCTGTATTTCGCGCTGGATATTCGGCAGTGGTGAGAATTTCTAATAACTGGGGTTCTTGAAATTTGCCAGCTTTGACGATTTGGACGTTATCCAATAATACCCCTTCTTCCACGACGGTTTTGCTATGGGGTGGCATGGAACCTGGGGTAATGCCGCCAATATCTGCATGATGTCCTCGGGAGGCGACGTAAAATAAAATGTCTTTTTCGGCATTATCAAACACGGGGGTAATGACGGTAATATCTGGGAGATGAGTACCGCCATTATAGGGATTATTGGACACATAAACATCCCCGGGTTTAACGGTTTTCCCTTTGTCGTTCATTAAGGCTTCTACGCTTTCACTCATTGAGCCTAAATGTACGGGAATATGAGGGGCATTGGCCACGAGTTGACCGGCGCGATCGAAGATGGCGCAGGAGAAATCTAGGCGTTCTTTGATGTTGACGGAAGAGGAGGTATTTTGTAAGGTAATCCCCATTTGTTCGGCGATGGCGCGGAACAAGTTGTTGAAGATTTCTAGGAGAACTGGGTCCGGATTGGTGGCGGCGATCGCCTGAGTTTCTATCCGAGGCTGTTCGGCGGTGGCCACCCGGTTTAAAACTAAATAATTCCGGTCAGTAATTTGCACTTGCCAACCGAAAGAAATGGCATTTGTGCCGGTTTGCTCTATGATTAACGCCGGTCCAGTAATGGTATCTCCCGGTTGCAATGCTTGGCGTTCAAATACCGGTGTTTCCTGCCAGGAACCGCCATCGTACATGGGGACGGTGGCAATGGGGGAGGGAACGGCTGATGAGCGTCGCGGAACGGTGGGTTCCTCGGGAGTGATCATGTTCTGGACCACTTCTACGGAAACCGTTTCTACAATTAAGGATTTGTCTTCTTTGATGAATCCATATCGTTGACGGTGTTCCGCTTCAAATGCTGCTTTGAGGGTGGCGGGATTGTCGGCAAAATCGACAATTAAGGTGGAGTCAGTGCCTTGGTATTTTAGATGCAGTTTGGCAACGGAAACGAGTCCGCCTGTTCCCTCACTATTCTGGCTTAATTCGGCTTTTCCTTCCCCTTCCAGTTGGGATAATTGGCTTTGTAACTGGCCTAGTAATTCAGCCGTTAAGGGCGCTTCTACCGCCCTTTGGCGAATGGTGCGAATATCGGCTAATCCCATGCCATAGGCGGATAAAACTCCCGCAAAGGGATGAATAAATACCCGCTTCATGCCCAAGGTATCGGCAATTTGACAGGCGTGTTGACCTCCGGCCCCGCCAAAGCAACAGAGGGTATATTCGGAGACATCATATCCCCGTTGTAGGGAGATTTTTTTAATGGCATTGGCCATATTTTCAACAGCGATCGCCAGGAATCCGGCAGCGACTTGTTCCGGAAGGCGGTCATCTCCCGTTGCCTGTTTAATCTGTTGGGCCATTTGGTTGAATTTGTCCCTAACAATGTCAGAATCTAAGGGTAAATCGCCATTAATTCCAAACACTTTTGGGAAAAATTGCGGTTGAATTTTCCCTAACATCACATTACAATCGGTGACGGTTAATGGTCCACCTTTGCGATAGGAAGCTGGACCAGGATTGGCCCCGGCAGACTCGGGACCGACGCGATACCGTGACCCATCAAAAAATAGGATTGACCCGCCACCGGCAGCAACGGTATGAATGGACATCATCGGAGTTCTTAATCGCACTCCGGCAATTTCTGTTTCAAATTCTCGTTCATATTCGCCGTTATAATGGGCCACATCGGTGGAAGTTCCGCCCATATCAAAGCTGATAATTTTCTCAAATCCAGCTTTTTTACTGGTTTCTACCGCCCCAACAATTCCCCCAGCAGGACCGGATAAGATGCTATCTTTGCCTTGAAATTGGCGCGCATTGGTTAACCCGCCATTGGATTGCATGAACATCAACCGCTGATTTAAGGCATCGGGATTGGAAGAAAGTTCTCCGGAAACGCGATCGACATAGCGACGCAAAATCGGGGAAAGATAGGCATCAACGACAGTGGTATCTCCCCGACTGACAAGTTTCATTAACGGACTGACTTCGTGGGAAACGGAGACTTGAGTCAATCCAATATTTTGGGCGAGTTTAGCAATTTGTTGTTCATGGTGAGGATAGCGATATCCATGCATCAAAACGATTGCACAACTTCTAATTCCTCTCTCATACGCCACTTGTAATTCCTGGATTAAAGGCGGTTCGTTAACGGGTTGTAATTCTTCTCCGTGGGCGCTGTAGCGTTCTTCTACCTCGATGGTTTGTTCATAGAGCATTTCGGGTAACAAAATTTCCCGGGCGAAGATATCCGGGCGGTTTTGATAACCGATTCTCAGGGCATCTTTAAACCCTTTGGTAATCACCAAAACTGTGCGATCGCCTTTGCGTTCTAATAAGGCATTGGTGGCAACGGTTGTCCCCATTTTAATCGCCCCAATTTGGTCAATGGGTATCGGTTCATCCCCGGTAATTCCCATCAGTTCTCGTATCCCTTGGACCGGCGCATCTTTGTAGCGTTCCGGATTTTCTGATAGCACTTTATGTACAATCAATTGCCCATCGGGACGCTTGGCCACTACATCGGTAAAAGTCCCCCCGCGATCGATCCAAAATTCCCAGCGATTGTCAGAAGTAATTAGAGTCATGCTGATATTTTTGATCCGTGGAATAATTCGACTATTTTAAATCATTTAGAGTAAAATTGGCAATAGGTAAGAAAACCCTATTTAATTTTTAGTGCCAACATTTCTGGCAATAAACAGTTTGTGGCGATTCGCACCACGCCTAACTCAATCAATCTTTTTAGGTCCTTCGGCTTATCCACGGTCCAAGCAACGAGATCAACTCCTTGTTCCCGACTGAGGTTAATTAAGGCGGGATTTTTGATTAACAGTTTATACTTGCTCATCATTACCGTATTTCCCGCCTGGGCCGCTTTTGTTAATTGTCTGCGAAATGCAGCCCGATTGGCGACGAGATAGGCAAAGGAAAAATTATCACTGCGGTCCCGAACCCGGTCGATAAAAGAGGCATTAAAAGACGCAATTACACATCGCGTTTCAAACTGGTGTTCAATTAGCACATCAATCAATTCATCTATCTTTTCATCGCTCCAATAGGAATGAGTTTTCACTTCGATATAGAGAAACTTTTTGAGACCCTGCACCGCCATTAAAGTTTCTTTTAAGGTGGGAATGGGTTCCCCTTTAAAACGCCAATCAAACCAAGAACCCGCCTCGCGATGTTTAATTTGTTCTAAGGTTTTCTTCCTAACTTTGCCGCGAATTCCCGTGGTGCGAGTTAAGGTGGAATCATGAATCACCATCGGCACGCCATCGGCACTTAACTGCACATCCAACTCGATGGAATCCGCCTGATGTTCGATCGCCGCCAAAAATGCCGCCAGAGTGTTTTCTGGGGCGATACTGGAGTATCCGCGATGGGCGATAATTTCTAGCTGCATGATCTGAATCCGTTAAAATAAGTAACTGTCCTATCTTTAACATAACCTGTTTTGCAAATGGACCGCCATCATAGTGCATCCTGGAATCAGGTCCGGGATACGTTCCGCCAAATCTGGGGATACGATGATTTTAGAAGTCCCCAAGGAGAAATTGTGCAGACTCTGTTGCAGGGAAAAGATGCGCTGATTGTCTTACCCACGGGTGGGGGAAAATCAATTTGCTTTCAACTCCCGGCGTTACTGCAAACCGGATTAACCCTGGTGGTGTCGCCATTGGTGGCATTGATGGAAAATCAGGTACAAGAACTCCGCGATCGCCACTTAGATGCTGCACTCCTACATGGGGAAGTTCCCAAAAACCAGCGCAAAGCAACTCTAAACGCCCTAGAAAACAATCAATTACGGTTATTATATCTCTCCCCAGAAACCTTGCTGAGTCCCCCGGTTTGGCAGCGGTTATTGACACCGGAATTACCGATTAATGGGATGATTTTAGATGAGGCACATTGTTTAGTTCAATGGGGGGATACCTTTCGCCCTGCCTATCGCCGTTTGGGTGCCGTTCGTCCCGCTCTTTTGAAGTCAAAACCAGCGGGTTCTAAACTGGCGATCGCTGCCTTTACGGCAACCGCTGACCCGACTGCTCAGAAAACAATTCAATCGGTTTTAAAGTTACAGAAACCCAACCCATTTTTACTCAGTCCTTATCGGTCTAATCTCAATTTACAGATTCAAATTGCTTGGACTCCCCGAGGACGTCGGCAACGGATGTTACAGTTTATACAATCTCAGGGTTTACAGTCGGGTTTAGTCTATGTGAGAACTCGGCGAGATGCAGAAGAATTGGCCACTTGGTTCCGCCAACAAGGATGCAAAACCTCTGCCTATCATGGCGGTTTGAGTGGGGAGGAACGGCGCAGTCTTGAGAGCAATTGGATTGGCGATTCTCTGCAATTTGTGGTCTGTACTTGTGCTTTTGGGATGGGTGTGAATAAACCCAATGTCCGGTGGGTTGTCCATTATCAAACTCCGGCTTTATTATCAGAATATATTCAAGAAGTGGGTCGCGCTGGTCGAGATGGGAAACCGGCAATTGCGCTTTCTTTAATCAGTGAATGTACCGGATGGTTAGACCCTCAAGATGAGCATCAGCGCCAATTTGTGGCAACGCAACAACAAACCCTCTATCGCCGCGCTCAAAATTTGATGAAAAAGTTACCCATTCAGGGGAATATTAATCAAATTTCCGAACAGTATCCCGATGGAGCGATCGCCTTGTCTTTGTTGCATAGTATGGGTCAGTTACAATGGCGTGATCCATTTCATTATCGGATTACTCGTTCTGGTGCTTCTCCGGGTTTATCTGTGGCTCATCCAAGTCAACAAATAAAGCAGTTTCTGTTTACCCGGCGCTGTCGGTGGCAGTTTTTATTAGAAGCCTTTGGGTTTGGACAGGAGGCTAAAGGGATGCGATGTGGTCATTGCGATAACTGTTTAGGGAAGAGGTTTATGGGTTTTATTTAGTTATAGTTATTGCGAGAGTTTCAGGCGGCAGAGCCGCTGATTTTGCATGACATGGCAGAGCCATGTCACGAGGTTTTAGGGGAATTCTTAGCCCGCGCAGGCGGGCTTTGTCCGTATAGCCCCACTATGCACGGGTGCGGGTTTGAGGGAGGTTTAGGAATAGGAATCGGTGAGGGAATTCTTAGCCCGCGCAGGCGGGCTTTGTCCTGTGAGCCTCCACCCTTTAGGGGGCGGGTTCGGGGGGATTAGAAATAGGTTAGGGAATTCTAGGATTAGGGAAAGAATTTTGACCCGTTATAGCGGTTCCCAGACTCATGAGGTACTTTTCAAAGCCCCTCTCCCCCCCC
>CAYUEH010000242.1:0-7963 GCA_964442465.1 uncultured Laspinema sp.
GCCGCCATTATTGTAGTGCCTGCCATAGTCCCAGGCGCTGTCTTGTGCTTGGACGCCGTTGGCAATAATCCCTAGGACTTTGGTATTGCCAGTTTGCAGTTCGGCGATCGCCTGTTGGATGGCGGGTTTTTCGGTTTGACCCATGCTGACGACTAACCCAATTCCATCGGTATAGGCGGCTAATACTCGACCATCTACGACCCCCAAGAGAGGTGGGGTGTCATAAATCACTAGGTCAAATAAACTGTGCCATTGCTGCATCAGGTTGTGCATTTTTTCACAAGATAACAACCGGATGGGGTCAGGGGGTGTGGCACCGGCGGTGAGGATGAAGAGATTGGGTTCAACGGGCGATCGCTGAATCGCTTCATTCATATCCATTTCTGTGGCAATCAAATGGGTTAACCCTTGACGATTGGATAATCCCAATCGTTTGTGAACTTGGGGCCAACGGAGGTCAGCATCCACCAGTAACACCCGCTGTCCCATTGATGCAGCAGCTTCGGCGAGATTGACTGCCACAGTGGATTTACCTTCGGCGGGAATTGCCGAGGCGATCGCCACAGAGCGCAGGGGTTTACCAGGTGTCAGGAAGCGGATATTGGCATTCAAGGCGCGGAATGCTTCTAAAAAGCCAAAATCGCGGAAATCTTGGAAGGCATCACCGCCGCGAGCATCGGCAGAGGGGAGGACAACCGAGCGATCGCTCGCAGGAATCAGCCCTAAAATCGGCAAGCGGGTGGCATCTTTTAAATCTTCGGGAGAATGGAAGACATTATCCAAGCGCTCGGCTAATAATGCCGCCCCAAATCCCAACATCAACCCCAACATCGCCCCTAAAACCAGGTTCCGAGGCAGACTCGGCGAAACCGGAACCAACTCCCCATTTTCATTCCGAGGAATCGTCGCTGAGGAAATCACTTCCCAGGGGATCTCTCGTTCCGCTGCATCCACCCGCAACCCTTCCCTGCGGGCTAATAATTCCGTGAGGGTCGTGTTAGCAATTTGGAGTTCTCGCTGCAAATCCGTGTACTGGCGGATAATAATCGGAAATTGTTCGCGGTATTCGCTTAACATTTTCGCGGCTTCCCCGAGCACTTGATTGCGTACTTGCAGGACTTGAATTTGGCTGGCCGCTCTGACCATTTCCTCAATCAAGCCCGTGCGAATTGTGTTTTGGAAGGGAGCTTGGGGGTTACCCCGGACCTCGCCCGGTAGTTGACCTCCTAACACTTCCGAAGCTTCCTGTCCTAACAGAAATTCCGCTGCTTGTCGCTGTTCTAAGAGGACTTGCACTTGAGGGGAGTTTGGGGTAAACCGACTTGATTCAGCAGCAATTTTATTTTCGAGTTCTTTGAGTCGATTGAGTCGATCTTGATAGGTAGGAGATTCACTGAGAACTGAAGCGGCGATCGCCGTACCCGGTTCTAATCCAATTTGTCGCCGCAACGTTTCATACAATTGTTGCTCCTGAACCAGTTGAGCTTGGGCTTCTAAAAGCTGGTCATCTAGTTTGGTGAGTTGTTGAGCCAGTTGTTCCCCTTGTAACTGGGGTTCAATAATATTGTACTGCTGGCGAAACTTCTGGAGTTGTTCTTGCAGGGTATCCACCCGTTGCCGCAATTGTGGGAGTTGGTCTTCAATAAATTGAATCCCCTGACTAATATTGCTCTTGCGGTCTTCTAAGCTATAGCGCAGGTAAGCATTTTGGAGGGTTTCCAAGACAAATTGAATTTTCTCCGGTTCCGCATCTCGGTATCGAACTTCGAGAATTTTCGTATTTTTATTGAAGCGATCGAGGGAGAGAGGCGATTCGTTGCCCCCAATCAAGGCGTTATACTCCAGTTCGGGATAGCGAGCTTGGATCTGCTGAATGATCGGGTCCATCAGTTTGGGACTTTTTAAAACCGCGAGTTGGCTATCATAATCCAACCCCGAACCTTGTCCTTGCAGAAACTGTCCGCCCAGACCCCCAACCATAGATGAAATCCGAGAAAAATTATCATCCTGACTGGTGACGGGTTCGACGAGAATTTGAAACTTGCCTTCATACTCTGGGGTTTGGTTGGCAGTCCAGACGGCCACACCACCTGTGACGAGAGTCGCAACGCCCAGAATCACAAAGGCTCGACGACGAATCACGGCAAATAGCTGACCGAGATCCAATTCTTCTTCATCAGGATCTTGGAATTCAGCCATATAAGGCATCGGCACAAGCTGTGACGGATGGCCTGGGTGGTGAAGAGTTAACGGCTGAGGATTGGGTGCGCTCTCCATGTCAATCTCTGGTGATGGTGTATTCCTTCGTATGGTAGCAGTCTGGTTAGAGGATTGTGCCCTGAATCAGGAGCGGTGATGGGAGAACTGAATTGCTCCCGCATTTGACCCTGACTCGAACCTTCCTAAAACGGCCCTAATGGATCAGTTCAAGGGGACCAAAACCCCGGTTTCTTGACCCGATTTGTTGCTGATTAGCAGAGATTGGGTCAAGAAACCCAGTTGGTCTGTCTGCCCTTAGGAGATTCCCAAAAATAAATCATCCAAATTCGGTGCTTAAAAACCTAACCCTACTCTTGTAGCCTGCGTAGGCAGGCTTTGTCCGCAAACGCCCCACCCTTGAGGGTGCGGGTTTTGGTGATTTTATGTTTTTGGTCTGCCCTTAACGGTACCTTTAGAACAGATTAAAAAATCGTAAGATTCCAAACAGAGAGAAGACAGAATTGGTCACCTGCCCGACTGGGCTGATTCTATCTCCGAATCGGGCTAACCGGGTACGCCCGACCACAATCACATCATTGTTTTGGAGAATCGGGTTCGTCGCTTCATCCAGTCCCTGAGCAAAATCAATGGGAATGGTTTGTCGAGACACAGTGCCGTTGGGGTTTAACCGAATCAGTTCCACCTCCTCTTTTTCCGCCCGGGTATTATTAAATCCTCCCGCGACCAAAATCGCTTGGTTTAAGGAAGCATTGGGGGGTAATTCCACCACTCCCGGTTCCTGGATTTCACCGACAACATTGACTTGAATTCGGTTGGGCGAAAAACTGGCCGTCGCGAGTCTGGGGGCTTCTGCTAAATCAATATTAGTCGCAGTTTGGACCACAATCGTATCCCCTTGTTGGAGCAGAACATCTTGGTTCAAATTGCCATTTTCTAGGAGTTCCCAGAGATTCACATCAATCAGTTGTTGGGTGCCATTTTTCCGTTGTCGCAGCACTTGAATCCGCCGAATATCCGCAGTTGGGGTAATCCCCCCGGCAATTTTAATGGCTCGGGTGACGGTAGGCAGTCCCACTACGCCCCCACCCGTGTTTGCATTGGCTAAGATTTGACCTTCCCCTGTAGCGGTGACATCTTCCCCGGAAACGGTATAGGTTCCGGGACGGTTGACCTCTCCGACGATCGCAATATTTAGGGGGGTAGAGGTATTCGCCGCAAAGTTCGCCGTAGCAATGCGAGCCGTTTCTATGGGATTAGGGTTACTCGCCGTGGGCACTTCAATGGTATCTCCTTGTTGGAGGATGATATCTTGACTGAAATCCCCGCGATCGAGCATTTCCCAGAGATTCACCACAATGGTTTGAGGTGAACCGGCTTTCGGACGGCGGTTGACGCGGATTTCACGAATATCTGCGGATAAGGTGACTCCCCCAGCAGTTTGCAAGGCCCGGGTGACGGTCAGGAGTCCCCCGGCTTCATCCACTCGGGTGACGGTGTAGGAGCCTGGACGAGTCACTTCCCCGGAGACTGCAATATTGACAGGTTGATTAGGACTGCCTGCAAAACTGGCTTCAGCTAATAGGGTAGATTCTGCCGCATTAAAGCCCGTGCCCGTGGGGACATAAATGGTATCCCCTTGTTGGAGAATAATATCTTGGCTGAGATCTCCTTGTCGGAGTAATGCCCAGAGGTTGACCGGGATCCGTCGGGCTGGACCCGCTTGGGGTTGCCGCAGCACTTGAATTTCGCCTAACTGTGCGGATTGTGTAACGCCACCGGCAGTTTGTAAGGCTCGGGTTACCGTCAATAACCCCCCGGCCTCATCCATGCGGGTAACGGTGTAGGAACCGGGTCGGCTCACTTCACCGACGACGGCAATATTGACAGGTTGGGAGGGGTTCCCGGCAAAATTGGCCTGGGCTAACCGAGAGGATTCCGCTGGGCTAAATCCACTGCCCGTGGGCACGTAAATCGTATCTCCTTGTTGGAGAATAATATCTTGGCTAATATCCCCATTTAAAAGCTGCCAGAGGTTGACCGATAGGATTTGGGCGGGTCCAGATTTCGGTTGTCGTCGCACTTGAATCTGACCGACTTCAGCAGATTGGGTGACGCCGCCTGCGGTTTGGAGGGCGCGGGTGAGGGTGAGTAGTCCACCCGTTTCAGTAGATCCTGCCACGGTGTAGGAACCGGGGTTATTAATTTCGCCAACGACGGCGATATTCAGGGGTCGAGAGGGGTCCCCGGCAATGCTGGCCTCGGCAAGCTGACGGGCATCGTTGGCGTTAATGTTGGGGTCTGGGGGAATAAAAATCGTGTCGCCATCGCGAATGGTGATGTCTTGACTGAGGTCTCCCAACTGAACTAGGGTGGTCAGGTCGATGGTAATCAGTTGATTTGGCCCCCCTCTAGACCGGCGTAGAAGCTGCACCTGACGAATATTGGCGGTGGAGGTAATCCCTCCGGCTCGTTCAATGGCGGTGGTGATGGTGGGCCTTTGGCTACCACCGGCCTCATTCATGGCGATGATATAGGAACCGGGTCTTCTGACTTCTCCGGAAATTCCCACTTGAACGGGACGACGCTCCATTAGGGAGATGGTCAGGAACTCGGGGCGTTGCAGATAGGGGGCATAGAGGTTTCTGAGTCTGCCTGCGGCTTGTTCTAAGGTGAGTCCTTCTACGGAGACTCTGCCAACCAGGGGGAGATTTAAGGTGCCATCGACTAGGACTTGGTGTTGACCATTTTCTCCGCTGTATTCGGGGACGTTAAAAATATCGATTTGAATGCGATCGCCCGGACCTAGGGTATAGGCTTCTTGGAAGGCTGCTCCTTGGGCCAAGAGTGGCGGTTCTGGTCTCGGTGCCGAGGGCTGGGCAACCGCCGGGACTGCTGTTGTCAGGGCGAGCAACATGGAGAAGGTCAATCCGGAGACTGACGGGGCGATCGGTTGTCTGAGGTGCGGTCTGCTCGACCATTTATGGGAATCAGAGGGGGTAGAAAAGGATTCTGGACTGACCATATTGTTACAACTGGATTTGTCGCTTAAGAATTTATGTAGAGAAATCGGAATGGAGCAACGATGGGGTATAGAAGACCCCCTGCTGTTTTCTGGGTTCCTGCCCGAGCCATCAACTCGCAGAATCGATGGGGTAACTGCAACCCGGGGGAGTTCGCAGAGGCAAATCCGGGAAGTGCAGGGCGATCGCCATCGTTTACGGACTTGAGCACCCTTCCGTTAACCTAGATGGCCGGTTTCATCCCATTCTACATGGAAAAAATTGCCCCTCCTGAAGCCTGGGCTTCAAGAGGGTCTGAATCAGGACGATTAAGGTAGGGTAACGCTATCACTGCCCGCACCTCTTCCCTCTATAGGCAGACTCGAAAATACGGTTGCTTCATGTTTTCCCGAGCCGTTCAACTTGGCAGCGCCAATCCCCTTCGGTTCTTCTAAATGGGAGCGGGATGTTAACCGAGGAGACCGAAAACCTACCGAGGAAGGCTGATACTCGGGAACTAAGCGTTGCAATTCGGCTCGAATACCCACCAAATCATCGGTGCGAGTTTTTTGGACCAGGGCTTCTAACAGGGGCTGTAAAAATTCCCAGTGAATTTTCGCTTCATGGGCGCAAAAGATTTTAGGATGCTGAGTCGGTCTGGCTTTAGCACTATCGACCAATAATTCTTCGTGCAGTTTTTCTCCGGGTCTTAAGCCGGTAATTTTAATATCAATATCCTTTCCGGGGACTAACCCACTCAACTGAATCATTTGCAGGGCTAAATCATAAATTCGCACAGGTTCACCCATATCTAACAAGAAGATTTCCCCGCGTTTTCCCATTGCTCCAGCCTGAATCACCAAGCGGGCGGCTTCCGGGATGGACATAAAATAACGAGTCATCTCCGGATGGGTGACGGTGATGGCTTGACCCTCAGCGATTTGCTTGCGGAATCGGGGAACCACTGAACCACTACTATCGAGGACGTTACCAAAGCGCACGATGGTAAAGCGGGTGGAAATCCCCGATCGCTCGGCTAAAGCTTGGACAATCAGTTCCGCCACCCGTTTACTGGCCCCCATGATATTGGTGGGACGAACGGCTTTATCCGTGGAAATCAACACAAAATTTGCCACCTTACAGTCGATCGCACAGCGCACCGTGGTCCAGGTCCCCACCACATTATTGATAATTCCCGGAGCCGGATTGGCTTCGACTAAGGGAACGTGCTTATAGGCTGCCGCATGATAAATCGTATCCACCTGATATTGGGTCAGAACTCCCGCCAGCCGGTTCTCATCATTGACTGAACCCAAACAAGCAACGCGCTTGAGGGTGGGATAGGCTTCGGCTAATTCCATATCGATGCTATAGAGGGCAAATTCGCCTAATTCATAGAGCACCAAACATTTCGGCTGTTGTTGAGCAATTTGGCGGCATAATTCCGAGCCAATGGACCCCCCAGCCCCAGTGACCAGAACCGTTTTGCCGGTGATATTCATCCGCAGCAATTCTGGATCGGGGATGACTTCTTCCCGTCCGAGGAGGTCCGCGATATCAATATTTCTAATTTCACTAATGGAGACTTGACCCGATAAGATTTCGCCTACACAGGGAACCGTTTTGACCGGCAGGGACAGGAACTGTAAGCCTTCTAAAATTTGCCGCTTTCTGATGCGATCGACCGAAGGCATCGCTAATAAAATAGTATCAAAAGGCTTTTGGAGTTGGAGTCTCGGTAATGTAGAGGGGGCGTAAACCGGGAGTCCTTGAATATTTTGATTGGCTAAAGAGGGGTCATCATCGACAAAAGCAACGGGTTGGTAGCTAGGATGATGGGCGAGGGATTGAGCCAGTTGGGACCCAGCAGAGCCCGCACCATAAATCACAATCCGTTCCGGGGTTTGATTTTGCCGGGGGAGACCGATGAGGGTATTCACCAACCATCGCAGAGACAGACGCACTCCTACTACCAACAATAGGGTGAGCAGGGCATCATTCAGGAGGACCGATCGCGGAAGCTGGAGGAACTCAAATAAATAGGCCAGCAGGACAAAGGCCCCGGAACTGAACAGGACCGCTTTGGTGGCGGTTAATAAAAATTCCAAGCCTGCATACCGCAGCACTGGGCGGTACATTCCCGTCACCAGGAAGACCAAAGGCTTGATCACAATCAGCAGCAGAATCAGCCACAGATAGGGCCAGGTTTGTTGAATCGGCAAGAGACTGCTGAACCGGAGTCCAAACGCCCCATAGATGGCGACCAGAAAGACTGCCGTATCCAGACTCAACAGGATCAGACGTTTCTGGGGCCTTGAGAGGGAAGCAGCGACGGACTGAAAGGCAGTCCCTAGGTTGTTTATCAGCCAGTTTTGGGTCATGGGAACAGTATAAATTCCATAACGCTCGTTATGCTTGGACTGGGATCCGTGGGAGTTGAGAGCAACTTTCATAGAGATCTATGAATTTCCCGGATTGCTGAGAGTTCCCTCAATCCCCGATTACCGGATCCAGACGAGGGGGGTAAGGGGCGATTTGCAACAAATCTTTAAAACTCTGTTGATTATAGGGGATTGTTACTAGGATGGGAACTTTTGCCAGCACCCTACCCCGCCCTTCTGGGGCCACAAGAACCGAACCGCTTCGACCCTGGCTCATCCCCATCATCGTTTCTACAACATCAGGACTTAGGCATTCGCTCCTCAATGTAGAGGCGAGAAAGCTTTCTCGCCTCTACATTGAGG
>CAYUEH010000243.1:0-7940 GCA_964442465.1 uncultured Laspinema sp.
GAAGACCCATCTAATTTTTGCCAAAGGTCTTCGGTGACCGAAACAATTTCGCCTTGTAAAGCACGCTGGTGCGCTTGTTGCCAGCGTTCAGGAATATCCGATGAGACTTGATAGTAATTCCGACCGATTAAGGAGGGTTGAGTGCCGTTGTTGCTGTCCGGAGTTTGCGATCGCCCACAAGCGTCTAGTCCATGATAGGTTAACCATTGGCTGGAATGGGCGAGATAGCACATTTGGGTGTCAAACATGGCGATCGCCACAGGTGCACAGTTGACAATCTGTTGTAACTGCTGCCGTTCCCGTTCGATCGCTGTTTCCATTTGCTTGCGATCGCTAATGTCACGCCACACCACGGCAAATCCATCCCCAAGTTTCGTCGCCCGGATATCAAAGGCTTCCCGGACAGGCGGACGATTTTTTATTCCATTGAGGTCCAGATTCTCCTCAGTTTCATAGAGAATTAATTCTTCATTTAACGGTTTTCCCGTTTGAACAACTTGAGCATATTTATCAAACAAAATACTCGTCTTCTGGTCTGGAATTACTTGGCAAAAAGAACAGTGATCTTCTAAGGAATGAGAGGTACAATGACACTGGTTGCGGGCAGAAGCATTAACATATTCCCTCCTAAATTCTACAATTTCACCGAATTCATTGCGGCAGGCCGAATATATCCCAAAACAGTCGAGCATATTCTCAACCGAGGTTCTAAACCGTTCTTCACTCTGTAATAATTCTTGCTCAAGCTGTTTGAGGTCCGTGATATCAATGGCGACCCCATCCCAGAGAATATCTCCATTTCCTTGGACTTCCGGACAGGATTCCCCTTGCAGCCATTTAATATTTCCCGAGGGAGTAATGACCCGAAATTTGAGTTTCCAAGGTTGGAGGGTTTGCGCCGATCGCGCAATGGAATCGTTAAATTTGGGCCAGTCCTCGGGATGAATCGAAGACCACATTAACTGGACATTTTGTTCAATTTCTTCCGGTTCTAATTCTAAAATATCCCGGCAACCGGAACTGACATAAGGAAAAGAAATGATGCCATCGGTGGTAATGCGATATTGATAAATCACCCCGGGTAAATTATCTGCTAACCGTTGAAAGCGATTCTGAAGTTCGGTGACGCGGCGAGTTTCTTGGTGAAGTGCATCTTCCACCGACTTGCGATCGCTAATATCCCGTCCGACACAATAGATGGATTCTTCTTCGGGAACGGGAACGGCAGACCAAGAAATCCATTTATAAGACCCATCCCCGGTCCGATAGCGATTTTCAAAGGCGATCGCCTCTTTTGACGCCAGCATTTGCTTGGTTTTTTCCTCGGAAAGTTCCCGATCCTCGGGATGAACCCAATCTAAAGAAAACTGACGGGAAAACTCCTCTGGACTGTACCCCAAAATCTCAGTGATGGCCGGATTAACCCGTTTAAAGTACCCCTCAAAAGAGGCGATCGCCATCAAATCCGCAGACACTTTAAAAAATTGTTCCAATTCCGCTTGAGCCTTTTGCCTTGCCACAATCTCGCTTTGCAGTTGGCGGTTAGCGCGAGTCAGTTCGGCAGTCCGTTGGGCAACTAAATTCTCTAGCTGTTCTTGATATTTTCGCAAAGCTGCTTCGGACCGCTTGCGCTCAGTAATGTCCAAAACAATCGCTTGCATCCGGCCATCCGGCAGCATTTTAGCACTCAATTCCACCGGCAGTAAGGTATTATTTTTCCTCCGCAACCAATGTTCACTTCTGCGGGTTTGTCCCAACCTTATCCCCTCCAATGGACTGGAGAAAATCTCGATTTCAGGGTGACAGGCGATCGCCTTAAAATTCAGTTGTAAAAGTTCTTCTCGGGAATAGCCTAACATCTCGCAGGCCCGGGGATTGACGTTCAGATAATTTCCCTGAACATCGATAATGAAAATGCCTTCCGAGGCTTGTTCCATTAACTGACGGTAATCGGTTTCTTGATGATGTAGTTCCGCTTCTAACTGTCGTCGTGCTGTGATATCGGTATAGATGCCAATAAATCCGATAATTTGATGGCGTTCGTCCTTGATCGCATCGGCGCGGACAGCAATCTGTAAACAGTCCCCCACTTTCGACTTCATTTCGGCTTCCCCTTGCCAGGAACCGCCAGCGGAAACTATCTCGAAGACTTGCCGACTCAGAGCAGGGTCTTGATACAGCATCCAGGGACCTCCGTCCGCATTCATCTCTTCCAAGGTATAGCCGAAGAGATCAGTGCAGGCGGAATTTTGATAAATCCGATTTCTCGTTAAATCGGAGATGGCGATCGCATCCCCGGCACTATCTACCGCTTTGCGAATCCTCAGCAATTCTGACTCATATCCTTTTCGCGCCGTGATATCTCGACCTTCGGCAATCAGTTGGGTGACCTGGCCCCCATCCCCTAACATCGGGCGAATCGAAAAATCCAGGGTTCGCAAGGGACAACCGGACCCCCCGATTTCCGTTTCATACCGCAGGGATTTTCCCGATGCCCCAGCGGCGATCGCCTCCATCAGTCGCTCTTGACTCCCCTGATTCCCACTCCACCAAAGGGTTTGCCAAAAGGGGACCCCAATGACCTGACCTAATTCCAACTCCCCCCACTCTAGGGCCGTTTGATTCACCTCTAAAATCATCCCTTCGGGATTTAACACCGCCATAAACTGAAAGCTGGAGTTGAAAATTTCCCGAAACCGAAGGGTTTCATGTTTCGGTAACCTCGGGGCGGGAAGATGGCGATTGCTGCAAATTAAATAGAGAAAAATTAAAAAAATTAAGCATTCAGCAACGGCTAGGGCCGGTAGCATAGCGGGGCTTGCCAAAGCCTCATCTATCATATAGAGTTTGATTCCGTTTAAATTCCCTAAGTATGCATACCCGTAGGAAATGCCCGGTTCAAAGGCAAGAATTTGCTTTAAAAACTCCATAACCGATTTTTATCCCTATTCGTTAACTGATTCTTCAACATTCCATCTAATAATCTAATAGTTTTCCTTGAAATCCTCTAAATTTAATGATTCTTTTATATTCTTGACAATTCTTCCGGTTAAAAGTTGAAAAACACCCAGGCTATCCCTAGCCCCACCCTTCACCCTAGCTTCACCCCAGGATTCTCAGGGTTAAGCCCATTAATCAGAAGAAATACGGTAAGAAAAACTACAAAAATCAACTCAAATTCCCAAGAGTTGCGGTCGATCGCGTTTCTCATCTCCATCCGATGCAGCCCCTCACCCTAAAACCCCCGCCCAAACCCCCGCCTTAAAAGATTGCAGAAAACCCAAGGCAGCATGATCGCTCCCAAACTTCCCCAGAATATCCCTCGATCCCCACGGGGAAAATTAACCGTACTCGCCCCCCGAAACCCTACCATTACTCCCAGCTTTAGGGTATTGTGTTTAAAAGTCCTCTCTCTGATAGATAGAGCCTTCCATGACCGCAGTACAGCCCTCCCCCAAGCACCAGAAATCCAAAGCGCTCAAACCCGGTAGCCGTCCTCCCGCGAAAGAATTGTGCAGCGAGTGTGGCCTTTGCGATACTTATTACATCCATTACGTCAAAGAAGCCTGCGCCTTTCTCAACCAACAAATCGCCGACCTAGAAGAAAGCGCCCACGGAGTCAGCCGTAACTTAGATAACCCCGATGAAGTGTATTTTGGCGTCCATCAACAAATGATGGCAGCCAGGAAGCAGGACCCGATCCCCGGGGCACAATGGACGGGCATCGTCAGCACGATCGCCTGTTCCATGCTCGATCGCGGCCTCGTTGAAGGGGTCGTCTGCGTTCAAAATACCCCCGAAGACCGATTTGGACCCATGCCTATTCTGGCACGGACCAAAGAAGAAGTCCTCGCCGCCAAAGTCAATAAACCCACCCTCTCCCCCAATCTGTCGGTCCTAGAACAAGTAGAAAAGTCTGGGATGAAACGCTTACTGGTGATTGGGGTCGGTTGTCAGATCCAGGCGTTGCGTTCCGTCCAAAAGGAACTGGGGTTAGAAAAACTCTATGTGTTAGGGACACCCTGCGTGGATAACGTATCCCGGGCAGGACTACAGAAATTTTTAGAAACCACCAGCAAATCCCCAGAGACGGTGGTGCATTATGAATTCATGCAGGATTTTCGGATTCATTTTAAACATGAGGATGGTTCTATCGAGAAAGTCCCATTTTTTGGCCTGAATACAAAAGAACTCAAAGATGTCTTTGCACCCTCTTGTTTGAGTTGCTTTGATTATGTCAACTCCCTGGCGGATTTAGTGGTGGGGTATATGGGTGCACCCTATGGTTGGCAGTGGATTGTGGTTCGGAATCAAACGGGACAAGAAATGCTCGATTTGGTCACCGAACAGTTGGAAACTCAGCCAGTGATGTCCCGAGGCGATCGCCGCGCTGCGGTTCAACAAAGCATTCCCGCCTATGAAAAAGGGGTGACCCTGCCGATGTGGGCCGCCAAACTGATGGGAGTGGCGATCGAAAGAATTGGTCCCAAAGGATTAGAGTATGCGCGCTTCTCCATTGATTCCCACTTCACTCGCAACTATCTGTATGTCAAACGGAATTATCCCGAAAAATTAGACGCTCACGTGCCCGAATTTGCCAAGCAGATTGTCAGTCAATATCAATTGCCCGAATCGTAAACTAGCCGACACCGACCGCTTAAACGGTGGGTGTCGGCTAGTTTACATATCCCGAATAGATCGTTCAGTTTTGGTGAAATCTCAAGTGGTCTGCTGTGTTAGCGCCCTTGGTTATGTCGAGAGTAGCACCAAGGGCGCTCATGTACTGGACTGTAGAGGTTCGTGGATCTGGAGAGTTGAATTAGGGCAATCCCCTAATTCAACTCTTCAGCAATTTTTTTGCCCAACCCGATGAAAGACTGTAGGCCGATTAAGCCGCAATTTAGAGCCACAATTTCATCGGGATTGAATCGGAGACAGTGCGGGGAACGAGTGGGTATAAATATCGGGAATTAGTCGTAAATTGGCCGATTTTCTTTCTCCCCAGGCCAGTCCGTCTCTCTCTACCCTAAGAATTAGACTCATCTTTTAAGATTGTTATTTAAGGGTAATTCAACGGATCCCAGAAGACTGGAATCGAGGTCTGAACGGTAAAATATCCGGGACAAAAGGGTTGATATCCAATATGATTGTCTCGTTTCGTCAAAGTGATTTCCCCAAAAATATACTTATCAAATCATTCGGGATCCGTCTAAAGAGTGAGGGCATTCGCCTGAAAATTTGACTAAAATTTATGCAAATGGATGATAGGAAAGACTGGTTATGAATCTTCGAAAATTTGAGAACCTTTACAAAACAGGAAACAGAGATTTTTCCCATTGGGATTTATCTCAAGAGAAAGCCGCGTGGGTTAATATGAGCTACACGAATCTGACAGGTGCAAACTTGAGTCATAGCCAATTCGGCTCGGCTCTTCTTCAGGGAGCAACACTGATTGAAGCCAACTTAGAGCAAACCCAACTCAGAGCCGCCGATCTGCGCGGAGCCGACTTGAGTCATGCCAATTTAAAGGGATCCGACTTAACTCGGGCGGATCTCGTTGAAACCAACTTAAGTGGTGCCCATCTCGAACAAGCAAATCTCACTGAGGTGATATTTAGTGAAGTGATCCTCGCCGACGCCAACTTGAGCCGAGCCAATCTCCAGGGACTGAACCTGAGCGGGATTAACCTGAGTGGCGCGAACTTAACAGAGGCAAATATCGCCGAGGTTTCGTTCCATAATGCTAATCTGTCTAGAGCCAATTTAAGCGGATTAGATCTCAGCCATACGGACCTGAGTGGTGCTAATCTTAGCGATGCGGATTTAAGCGATACCCAACTCACCGAAGCGATACTTTACGGAGCCAATTTAACCGGGGCGATTTTAACCTCCGCCCAGTTAGAGGGTGCTAAAATGAATGGCTCCCTGGTAGATGGAGCCGATCTCAGCCAAGCGAGCCTCCACGATGCGGAGGTCAAATGGGTAGATCTGACCAACGCTAATCTCAAAAATACCGATTGTGTTGGCGCTTCTTTGAAACTGGCCAATCTCAGCCAGGAGAATCTGAACGATGCCAATATCTATCAAAGTGATCTGCAAGACGCGATCGCTCCAAAACATAACAGCCTGGAATAGGAATCACACTGGATGAAACAAAAACCACAACTCCCGGTGATTGGGTGGCGGGAGTGGGTTTCCCTGCCTGAGCTGGGAATCGAGCACATTAAAGCCAAAATTGATACGGGTGCGCGGTCTTCTGCCATCCATGCCTTTGATATTGAAACCTTCCACCAGGACGGAAAACATTTAGTTCGTTTCAAAGTGCATCCGTATCAACGGGATAGCATTCAAACCGTTGCTACCCTGTCCCCCTTAGTCGATGAAAGACAGGTTCGCAATTCTGGCGGTCATACTGAGTTAAGATTGGTCATTCTCACCCCCATAGAAATTTGGGGTTACCAATGGCCCATCGAACTCACCCTCACCAATCGCGATGTGATGGGATTTCGGATGTTGCTGGGACGTCAGGCATTACGGCATCGCTTTTTAGTCGATCCCGGAAAGTCATTTTTACTCAGTCATAAGTAAGAGAAAAATTCTTTTTCCCGCTCCCGGTGGATTTTTTTAAAACCAACCCCCATCAGGCAGAGTTTCTTCAAATGAGGCTTTTAATTCAATATATAGCGGTTCCCACAGTTAGGGGAACCGCTAGATTTTTTATGATTTATATTTTTTTTAATTTGTGAAATACTAAAACAATTCAAAGGCAACAACTGTTATTATTAAAATAAAAAATTTTCAGGCTGGTTTAAAACTCGGGCGTGCTTTAATGAACTAACTCCAAACCTTGATTTCTGATTATAATGCTTAACCAAAATTTAAGGCATGAATCTAATCTCCCGAGGATTGACAAAGGTTTAAAATCGGGTAAGATTAATAAAAAATTGAGAAATGTCTTGTCCTGAAAACTCCTTTGCTGAGTCCCCAAGATCAGTTGATTGGTCCAATCAAGACTAAAGATCCAAAGGGTCGAGGCAGGTCAAGCTCAGAGCATCACAATAGAGGATTATGAAAATCGCGATTTTGTCGCAAAAGGCTTCGCTGTACTCCACCCGACGACTGAAGGAAGCGGGTGAGCAACGAGGTCATCACATGAAGGTGATTGATTACCTGCGCTGTTATATGAATATCGCCTCTCATCGGCCAACGGTGGTCTATCAGCAGAAACAGTTAGAAGATTTTGATGCCATTATCCCTCGGATTGGGGCTTCTAAAACTTTCTACGGAACGGCGGTGGTGCGCCAGTTTGAGATGATGGGAGTGTTTACGGCGAATGAATCCCAGGCGATTTCGCGATCGCGGGATAAATTGCGCTGCTTACAACTGCTGGCGCGGGAAGGAATCGGACTGCCTGTCACAGGATTTGCCAATTCCACCAAAGACATTGAAGGGTTAATCGAAATTGTCGGGGGTGCGCCTCTGGTGATTAAATTACTCGAAGGCACTCAAGGGATTGGAGTAGTTTTGGCCGAAACCACCCAAGCGGCTAAGTCGGTGATTGAAGCATTTCGCGGGTTGGATGCCAATATTTTGGTGCAAGAATTTATTAAAGAAGCCGAAGGTGCCGACATTCGCTGTTTTGTGGTGGGAGATAAAGTCGTCGCCTCGATGAAACGCCAGAGTGAACCGGGAGAATTTCGCTCTAATCTGCACCGGGGAGGCACTGCGGAAAAAATCAAGCTGACTCCAGAGGAACGCTCAACAGCAGTTAGAGCAGCGAAGACAATGGGGTTGAAGGTGGCGGGAGTGGATATCTTGCGATCGAATCATGGTCCGGTGGTGATTGAGGTGAATTCCTCACCGGGTTTGGAGGGGATTGAGGCGGCATCCAATGTGGATGTGGCGAGCAAGATTATCGAGTTTATTGAGAAAAATTCAGC
>CAYUEH010000244.1:0-7904 GCA_964442465.1 uncultured Laspinema sp.
CCCCCCTTCTTAAGGGGGGCTTAAGAGATTTATGCAAGAGGTCTATTAAACGCTAATCTGCTAAATTTACCTTAGTAACTATCGTCACCGGGAACTTCGTCTTCGGTCTCAACGGCTTTAGTTGTGGCAAGATCCAACGAAGCATCGTGAATGGCTTGCCATAAAGGCATTAACTCAGTCCCGCTGAGGTCGCTATTTTTATACTCTTTGACGGCCTCTTCTACTTCCTTTTGAGTATGCAGATGGGGCACGGTTTGGTTATCAGATGACATAAAACAACCTCTACTGATCAAACTAACGACATGGGATTGAGGGATGGGTTGGGAAGTAATGGGTAATTCTTCACCGCTCATCGGCAATCCGGTTTGTTTCAATCCAAGGTGCATAGGCATGAACGCCTAAAACCTCTAAATCCTAGTACGCCATTCCAACTGGAATATCCCTCTATTATCGGGATAAATTTAGGGGGGAATGGGGACTCTCTGATTTGACTTTATTGTAGTCAAATTTCCTTGAAAAAAGGATTAACTGTTACATTTTTTCGCAATCCGAGATGAAAATTACATAAAAATTTAAGAATTAGAAACCCCAAATGTCAACTTTTAATGCTGCGATCGCCAAGGCACTCTCTTGAACTCGGCTCAACCGTGGCGGGTAATCCTAAACCCTGTCGCACCTGGGCGACAGGTTCGTGCCAATGGTCTTCAAATCGATAGCCCAGCAAAAAACCAGCCTGTTTTCCCAATGCTTGTCCTTTAGCTAGATTAGCCTTGATAGCCCCCTGTTGTCGAGGGGCCAATAGAGGATAGAGAAGTTGGGCGAACGTGAGACCCACTTGGAGGGAGGGACTATAATTTTGTGCCGCAGTAAAGGCTAAAACGCCAATTTCTCCGGCATAGCTGGTATCAAAGCCAAGCAAACAGTGGAAAATATCGTGAGTCACGGCATAACGGAGAGCGAAAACATTTCGTTGGGCGATCGCATCGAATTCGGGGCTGACATTAAACGGTTTGAGTTGATTTTTTGTGAGATGTTCGGCATACTCGCGCCCGAAAGTGCCGGGGGGATATTGTAACAAGTGTTGGACATTAATTTCGGGATAGTATCCCGTGACCCCTGCCAGTTTGGGGGCCAGATTTGGATTGGCTTTGGCACCTAAAGCATCCGCCTTTAACAGAGCAAAATCCCCTAATTTCCCGGATGTCTGGTAAAGTTGAAAAGCGCGATAGAGCTGTTGAAATTGAATGCCCATAGCGGGAAAACATAAAGATAGACTAGCGCCATTCTAGTCGAGATTAACCGGGGGCGGCGACCCCAGTCCACCGGGAAATCCCCAAAAGCAGAATCGACCGAAAAATTATACTTTTTGTAAACTGGAGTAAAAGCTCGCTCACCCCTGGAGTAAAATGGGTCTCAAACAAAACAACCCACCCGATACCCAGACCACTCGTATGAGGAGAGAAAAGACACCGAATCCGGAAACCAATATAGCAACTGATACAAATTCTTAGAAGCATGAAAATCATTCTAGTTGAAGATGACGAACCGGCCAGTGCCGCGCTTTCCGTTGCCTTAAGGAAGCAGAACTATAGCGTAGAAGCAGCAGCCGATGGGGAAACAGCCCTAGAACTGGCCACCATGTTGGAATGCGACCTAATTTTACTCGACTTAGTAATTCCCAAACTCGATGGCATCAGCTTGTGCCGGAAACTGCGGGAACAAGGCTATCAAAAACCCATCCTGCTGCTGACGGCGAAAGACTCTCCCCAAGATATTGTTACAGGGTTGGATGCGGGGGCGGATGATTATGTGGTCAAACCCTATAATCTCTCGGAACTGATGGCGCGGATTCGGGCCTTGTTGCGACGGGGGACAACCCCAGTTACTGAAACCCTAACTTGGTTAGACTTGTGCTTAAACCCCGTTTCTGGAGAGGTCACCTGGAATGGGCAATCCTTGGGGGTGACAGCCACAGAATATAAGCTCTTGGAACTATTTTTGAGAAATCCGCAACGGGTGTTTAGTCGCAGTGCGATTATCGATCGCCTTTGGTCCTTTGATGATTCCCCCACGGAAAATGCCGTAACCGTTCATATTAAAGACCTGCGGCAGAAATTCAAAGCCATTGGCATCGACAACGACCCGATTGAAACCGTCTATGGACTCGGATATCGACTCAAACCCGCCACGGAACCCAATCCCGAGACCCCGGAAATCGAAACAGCCCCAGAGTCCAAGACTCCCACCCCGGGCAAAAAATTACAAGCGATCGCCTCCATTGCCCAGATTCTGGAAAAATATCGACCCCGGTTAAACCAACAAATTGCCCTCCTCCGGCAAGCCTACAACGCCCTCGCTGCCGGGGAACTCACCGACGAACTTCAGGAACGAGCCATCCAGGACGCCCATAAACTGGCCGGGTCCCTGGGTCCCTTCGGTTATTTAGAAGGCTCCAACCTGGCTCGGAAAATTGAATACCTGCTGATGTCACCCACCCCCCTAGGGACTGCCGAAACCCAGCAATTGGAGCAACTGACCCGAGATTTAAGCGCAGAACTGACCAAACCCCCCACCGAGATCAGCCTAGAAATCCCCTCCCCAGCCCAAGGGCGGACCCTGCTGGTCGTTGACTGCGATCCGGCGATCGCCACCGCCCTCAACGCCCAAGCAGCTAACCTCGGAATGGGGGTAGAAAGCGCCCTCACCCTTACGGAAGCGCGAAAAGCGATCGCCAGGACAACGCCAGAACTGATCCTCCTGGATATCGCCTGTCCCGAAACCAGCCGCGACCCCGGGGAAAAAGCGGGACTGCGATGGTTGCAGGAAGTCGCCCACCAATTTCCCACCCTGCCGATTCTCGTCTTTACCGCCCTGGATAACCTTGCCGATCGCGTCGCCGTGTCGCGCTGTGGAGGACGGGGATTTTTGCTCAAACCCGCCGACAGCGACCAAATTTTCAAAGCGATCGCCCAAGTCCTCCCCCCCAAAGCCACCCCAGAAGCCAAAGTCCTGATCGTCGATGACGACCCTGCCGCCCTCGCCGTCATGAAAGAACTCCTGCAACCCTGGGGACTCGAAGTTACCACCCTGGACAATCCCGAAAAATTTTGGGAGATTTTGACCGCCGTCGCCCCGGACCTGCTGATTTTGGACCTAGAAATGCCAAAATTTAATGGCATTGACCTCTGTCAAGTGGTGCGACAAGACCCCAACTGGGGGGACCTGCCGATTTTAGTCGTCACCGCTCACACCGATGCTCAATCCCTGCGCCAGGTATTCGCCGTAGGGGCCGATGATTTTATTGGCAAACCCATTGTCGGCCCCGAATTAGTCACGCGCATTACCAGCCGGATCGAACGCGATCGCTTTCGGCAACAACTGGAAGCCCTCAAACACAAAACCAAAGAACAGCAGCCATGAACGGCATTTCCGACTGGGATAAAAGCCAAGCACAACTGATTGCCGAACTCCAACAACTGCGCCGGGAAGTCGATCGCCTGGGCGGGGAGACCCTCGCACCCCAGGCATCCCCGGCCTCAATCCCGTTATCGGCGGATGAAAATCGGGTGCGCAACATCCTCCATCTGGCCCCCCTGCCTCTGATGATCCATACCCAAGATGGGGAAGTCATCCAAATCAACAAAGCCTGGACCGATCTCACCGGATACCATCACCAGGATATTCCCACCATCGCCCATTGGACGCAGCAAGCTCATCCCGACTGCTCCCAAGAGGTGCAAACGGCCATTGCCCAACTCTACGATTTGCAGGAACAGATCTGCAAGGAGGAATACACTATCACCACCCAAACCGGCCAACACCGGATCTGGGAGTTTACCTGTGCCTCCCTCGGAACCCTTGCCGATGGGCGGCGAGTGGCGATTAGTATGGCCACAGATATCACCGATCGCAAACAAACCGAAGCCCTACTGCAACAAACCAACCTGGAACTCGAAACCCGAGTCGCGGAACGGACCGCCCAACTGAGCGCCCTCACCGATCGCCTGCAACAGGAACTCACCGAACGTCAGCAAACCGAGCAACTCCTCCAACAACAAGCCCAGTTGTTAGAGTTAGCTCACGATACCATCCTCACCCGAGACCTCAACGGTCGGATCACCTTCTGGAACCGGGGTGCGGAACGAATGTATGGCATTTCCAAATCCGAGGCGATCGGGCAAATTTCTCACCAACTCCTCGCCGCCCAATTTCCCCAACCCCGGGCTGAAATCGAAGCCGAACTCCTCGGTGTGGGCTATTGGGAAGGAGAAATTACCCATACCCCACCCCAGGGCACCCCGTTAATCGTCGCTTCACGCTGGGTCTTGCAGTACGATGAATTTCAACAACCCCTACAAGTGCTGGAAATTAACACCAATATTACCCGTCGCCACCAAGCTGAAGCCGACCTGCGCGAAAGTGAGTCTCGGTTCCGTCAGTTGGCGGAAAATATTCGAGATGTCTTCTGGTGTGCGGATATCCACAGCAAACAACTACTCTACATCAGTCCGGCTTATGAAAAAATCTGGGGTCGCCGTTGTGAAACCCTGTATCACAACCCGGACGACTGGCTGGATGCCATTCATCCCGAAGACCGTCCCCGAGTGGAACAGGGGATGAGTCAAAAATATGTAAACGGGGAATATGACCAAGAGTATCGGATCTTGCTCCCCGATGGTTCCCTGCGCTGGATTCATTCTCGCGCCTTTCCCATTCTGGATGGGGGGGGAAATTTAGTGAGAGTGGCGGGATTGGCAATGGATATTACCGATCGCAAAACCTCCGAACGAGCCATCCAAGCCTCTCAAGCGCGATTAGCTGGGTTAGTGGAAATTGCCCGAGATGGGATCATTTCCGTGGATGCCAACCAACGGATTACCCTGTTTAATCAAGGTGCAGAACGCATTTTTGGCTATGGGACATCGGAGGTTTTGGGTCAACCCTTGGACCTGTTGATCCCGAGTCGCTTTGTCAGCAATCACCGTGTCCGAGTCGAGAATTTTGGCAAAACCTCGGGTCGCGCCCAATCCATGGGAGAACGGACCGAAATTACCGCCCTTCGGGCTGATGGGACGGAGTTTCCGGCAGAAGCATCGATTTCTAAGTTGGAGATTGAGGGAGAACAAATTTTTACGGCAATTTTGCGCGATATTAGCGATCGCAAACGTACCGATGCGGCGTTATCTCAACTGGCGGCGATCGTGGAGGATTCGGAAGATGCGATTTTTAGCAAAACCCTGGATGGGACTGTGGTCAGTTGGAATGCCAGTGCTCAACGGTTATTTGGGTACTCTGCCGCCGAGGCGATCGGCCAGTCGATTTTGACCCTGATTGTCCCGAGCGATCGCCAGTCAGAGGAAACCACCCTGTTAGAGAAAATTGTCCAGGGTGAATCGGTCCAACAGTTTGAAACCGTGCGGATGCGCAAGAATCAGACGGTGATTCATGTCGCCTTGACGATTTCTCCGGTGAAAGATGGTCAAGGTCAGATCATCGGGATTTCTACCATCGCTCGGGACATTAGCGATCGCCGTCAAATTGAACGGATGAAAAATGAATTTATCTCGATTGTTTCTCACGAAATCCGCACCCCTCTCACTTCAATTCGCGGGGCGATCGGACTGCTTGCCAGTGGGATGTATCAAAATAAACCCGAACGAGTCCAGCGAATGTTGGAAATTGCCCTTACCGACAGCGATCGCTTGGTGCGTCTGGTGAATGATATTTTGGATCTAGAGCGTCTGGAGTCTGGTCGTCTGGAATTAGTCAAGGAACGCTGTGATGCGGCAGAGGCGATCGCCCAAGCGGTCGAAGGAGTTCAGGCGATCGCTGACAAAGAAGGCGTCCGCTTCTCCTTACCCCCCAAAACCGCCACCGTCTGGGCCTCTCCCGATGCCCTTCAGCAGGTTTTGACCAATTTGCTCAGTAATGCCATTAAATTTTCTCCCCCGCAAAGTATCATTACCCTGTCGGTTCAACCCCAATGGCAAGGGGTTCTATTCGCCGTCCGCGATTCCGGTCGAGGCATTCCACCAGATAAAGTAGAAATGATTTTTAACCCCTTCCAACAGGTAGATGCCTCCGACTCCCGGCAAAAAGGGGGAACCGGCTTAGGGTTGACTATTTGTAAGCGCATCGTCCATCAACATGGAGGCCGCTTATGGGTCGAAAGTACCCTAGGTGAGGGCAGTACCTTTTACTTTACCCTAGACGCTCCTCCCAGTTGATCCCCAGGATGGGCTCTGATCCCCATGGCAACAAGTCGGTTTTCTTTCCGAAACCCGCTTTCGCGGTCTTCGTCCGGATAGCCTAGCCCTGTCCAGGTGTATTTGTAGGGGCGCTGAGGGCGATCGCCCCTACAAAGGGCGATCGCCCTCGCGCCTTTACAAGAAATCACGATTTTTCGTCATTAAATTTACGCACAATTCAGGCGATCGCCCTCGCGCCTTTACCTGAAATAATGATGTTTCTTTATGCGTTCTTCACGTTAATCGGTTAATCTCAAAATTAACAGGCAATGACCGGGTTGATTGAACCCCGGGCGATTAACCTAGAGCAACCTATTGCCAAGTTTTGACCGCTTAAAATTGGACCCAGGTGAGGACTGGGGTAGAGGGGTTAGAACCGGAGTTTTTTGACAAATTTTCTACGTTCTTTGGGCCTCGGGTCAGTGTTAGGTCCCTTGAAGCCAGGGCGGACCCCGAGGCGATCAATTCACCTCCGTTCCCGTCATTGATAAATTACCCTTAACCCTTTGATTTAAAAGGGTGATATTAAGCCGCTCAATCCACCATCAATCCCGGAAAGAGGCGATCGCCGCTTTCCGTTGAAGAACCGGGGTTTTGTCTTCAAATCATGACTTTCAAAGGCCAAATTTAGATTAAACTCCGGGTTAGTGATCCCAACACCGGCCTGGGTGGATAAAATTCAGTGATTGACAAATTCTCCGGGATCATGGAGAATCCTCTCTCGGAGGGCAAAAGGTAATCTAGCTCATTTCCTAGACTGGATTAGGGTTCCGATAGAATACCTCAACAAAATGTTTCAGGGGAAGCCGAGTGAATAGAAAAAAATCGGGAAAGCCGGAGGGGTTTTCTCTGAGGGTATTGAGTTGGAAAATCTAGCCCTTCGTCACCCAATTTCAACCCGGTTGATTGCCATTTTCCTAATGTTTATTGGACTTAGAGGTGGCTTGGCTATGAATGAGAAACTAATTTTAGTAGTTGATGATGAAATTACAGTTCGAGAGGTGGTACAAATTTGCTTAGAAGACCTCGGGGGATGGCGAGTATTATTAGCGCCATCGGCACAAGATGGGTTAAAACTGGCTGCCACAGAGCAACCCGATGCGATCGTTATGGATATTTCCATGCCAGGAATGGATGGCTTTGCTTTTCTCGATCGCCTCAAAGGAAACCCCCAGTCGAAGTCAATTCCAGTGGTTTTGTTAACCGCCAAAGCCCTGTGGTTTACCCAACATCAGCTCAAGCAGTTAAAAGTCGCCGGTGCTATTTCTAAACCCTTCAATTCTCTCACCCTATCCCAGACGATCGCCACCATGCTGGGGTGGGAATAACCGGAACAGGGATATCTTCATCCGGGGATTTCTCCTGGGGTCTTTATCAGTTCTTTATATTTTCTGGATACCCTCTTGAGGGATTCATTCCAAGCTATCACGATTCCCCCGGGTTAGAGAGCCAGGGCCTGCGGAAGACTGACCCAGAAACCCGATAAAATGTCGGGTTGATTCGCTTTTGCAAGCCTACATCATGAGGTTGAATTCTTAAATAAGGGATTTGCATACATAAAGTGGGGCATTAGAAGTTCGGTAGAATTATTCAAGCCTCCCTGGAACTAAATATTTATTCCTCTGGCTTCCCCCGTTAAATAAACATTTATTCCTC
>CAYUEH010000245.1:0-7890 GCA_964442465.1 uncultured Laspinema sp.
AGTTGATGCAATCTGCCGCCAGGACTAACAAGGCTGCTCCAGCCATCGCCTCGTTTATTGCCAACTGTGGAGAGCCCAATGATCCTATCATCGAAACCCAACTCAAATGGATAGAGCGCGGGTTGGGGCTGGATGAAACAGGCTCTCAAGAATTTCGCTCTTGTGTTCGCACCCTGGCGCGGCAAGAAGCTGGAGAAGAGGGTCCAGTTGTTCCTCGTCATCGTCACCTCCAAAAAGCGTTGAGTATGCAAAAACTCGCGCCGGTGGTTCCGCCGCCTCAGTCGGACCGAATGGCAGAACTCGAACGGCAAGTCCGGGATTTGAGCGCCCAACTCAAGGAAGCAGATAAGGCCACGGCGCTCATCCACGGACTCCAAGCCCAGCGCGATCGCCTCGAACGAGAGAACCAACAACTGCAAAAACTCATCCAGGAGAACGCGCAGAAAGATTTAGAGATTCATTTACTTGAACAACAGATTCAAGAATTTGAAGCTACACGCTCCGATGCAGTCTTGGAGCAACTGGTTGAGCAGAACCAACAACTGCTAATTCAGCTTGAGGAGATGCAGCAACGTTACGAGGCCCTAAGTTCAGAAATGGCGGCTAAAGAGCGCACCTTAAAATATGCGGACAACTCGCAGTTGAGCGCTAAGGTGATGGCACTGGAGATTCAGTTAGCCGAAGCTCATCGTTCTCTGGAACAAAAAACTCCTGCCCCTAAGCCCCTCACGGTCGGTTCCTACGTTCGGATTCTCAATCACGACCAGCGCAAATATTACAATCGCCTCGGTCAGATTGTCAAATTGCCAGAGGAAAGGGACACCCTAAACCGTTTTCAAGTGCAGCTTTCTGGTGAAAAAACGAGAGTGATTTGTTACGGCGAACAGATGGAGCCAGTCGAAGTCTTTTTACCGCCGATGGACACCTTTGTTCCCATAGAAGAAGCCCAACAGCAAGTCCGTTCCCTGGCGGAAGAAAAAGAGTTGCAAATTCAAGAGTTGCAATCTTGGTTAGCGCAGGCCACCGAGACGATCGCCCGGTATAAAGACCCCCAACAAAATCCACAGGTTTTGCAGTGGCAGCAGCAGGTCACCCAACTCAATGCCAATCTTTATGACATCAAAAAACAGCTAACCCAAGTCCAGCAAGAAAATCAAGAACTCAAAGCAAAAATTGGTTGGGAATTGTCACCGTTAGGTCAAGCGCAACGCTCGTGAAAACAGCCTTGACCCTCAACATTTTCTTATCTGAGATAAAATTCCGCTAATAATTGCCTCACACCCAGGGCCTATCAAGGTTTTTTAGGTGAGGTATGGAGGTGCTATCAATCTTAAAAGTACCCTAAAAAATATCCGTTAATCCTTTCAATCAAATCAGGAGATTTTTTTATGTATGCAGCATCCAACCGGAGCAATCAATCTACTCAGCAACCGAGCCAACCCATAATCATAACGATGAGTCCGGAAGAATTTTGTGACCGATTTTTGCCATTGCGTCATGCCGGTGACAAACTGAATGCCCGTTCTGGTCGTCGTTCCCGTTGTCTCCGGTTTTTGGCCGCAGTTTTAACTAAGTTCACGGGCCAACCTATCTTAGAGTCGCGCATTGATAAATGGGGGCCTGGTTTGACCTTTGCAAATACTCCTTGCCCGTTTACCGCCCTTTTGGCGTTGCTGGCCCAATTCCAGGCGGAGGAAGTTAAAAAAATCGCGAAACTTTTTTAACGAGTAATCTAAATGGGGGAATAAAAAACTAACCCGCAACAATTTTCTAACATAAAAATCAATTCATAGCGGAGTACATCCTAAGCAAAAGTTGATATAAAATACTAGAAGTCATTAAATCAAGATAGCTCACCCTTGCTTTAGTTTTTAGCTAGATGCTATGAATTACACCCTGAAAGAAGCCAAGGTTCTCTACCGCAAAGCCTTGAAATTGGCGAAACAATCCCATTGGTTCAGCAAAATTGACCGACCCTATCCAAAGCTGGCTGGTTACGAACCGTTTGCGACTGCGGCCAAGAGTTTGGCTTATAATCTGCTGATAGTCGAAATGGGCGCATTGAGTGGGCAGTTGGATATCCGTAATGTGTTCGATGACCTGGCCTGGAATGCCACGGTATGTTCTGCTTGGACATTGGCTCACAATGAGTTTCCGGTTTGGTGGCTGGACAAAGATTTGTTTGCCGCGTTTGACCAGTCGGATGTTCCTCGGGCGATTGGCGATTTGAAGGTGTCGGTCCCGTTCGGGATGATTATGTTGCCCCGGGACAAAATCGTGAACCCTGAGAACAACCCTTGCGATTGGGTATTCTTTCAGCATCTCCCCAAGGGACTGCAACTGCCTCCGTTACATTTGGGCGGCCACACCATCGAAAATGCTCCTGTGGAATGCGATAAGTTCCGCTGGGCTACGGTGCTACGGGACGGGACGGGTTACGCGAGTACGATTGAGCTAGTCGGGGACGAGGTGATTCACGGCGACTTTGAAATGGTCAATGTCGGTTTTGTCGATTCCAACTACGACCTCAGCCTCGAACAACAATTCCAAAAGCGCATCGAAAGTATTGTCCTGCAAACGCTCCTGTATCTGCAAGTCAAACCCGACGACCTGACCCCTCCGGCTCCGTCGGCAATCTCTACCAAAGGCCAAGGTTTTTCTAGCGGCAAATCCAAATCAGAACGGTTCAGTCCCTTGATTATTGGCCAGAAGTTTCAGGCAAAAACCGAACGGGCCACGGGTACAACCCACTCAACCCATGCGACTCCCCGAACCCATTGGCGTAAGGGCCACTGGCGTAGGGTGGCGATTGGGGAAGGACGACAGGGACGGAGGTGGCATTGGCTTTAGCCTGTGTTGGTGAATGGGTGATTGTCTACAATAGACATCTCCAAAATTTCCAAAGTATTACCTGGTAAGGATTCTAGGATGAGTGGTTACTTTTCATCTGCATTTAATTTTTACGAGAATGTAGGGGTTTGAGGAGATTTAAGTTAAAAATCACCAAATTATCCTCGCTCATTAGTCGGTATATGCAGTTGACAACCTTTAAAGTTTAGTTAGGTAAAATTAAGGCTCCTATTCGCAATCTTACCAAACCACATACGGTGGAAATTACCGACTCATAATTTGAGCGTATAAGCCTAAATCTTTCGGCAGCAATCCGAAAATTTTTTAGTTTTCCAATTAAATGTTCTACAAAAATTCGGTTAGCTGAAAAGATTTTATTTTCCTCTTTCTGTTCGAGACTTAGTTCTTGATTTTTAGGTTTCTTATGAGGAGTAGACATTTGGAATCCTCCGACATAAGCCTTGTCGCCTTTAAACTTTTGATTGGGGTCAAACTTCTTTTGCTGTTCTCTAAATATTCTAATATCACTAACCGGCCCTTTTTCTCTAATTTTTACATCCACAATATCTTGCCCTTTAGGGAGAACAATTAATTGATTTTTGAGGGTGTGGTTTTTCTTTTTTCCTGAGAAATATTCTTTTTGCTCTTGGTTGTCAGTAGGCCGTTCTATGGGCTGTTCCGTGCTATCTACTGTTAATTCATGAAGAGTGAGTATTTCTTTCACTACTTCTTGGTCTCCCACTTTTTTTTTGACCTGTTCTAAAATACTGGGGGGTAATAATTCATTTAAAATTGGCAGGCAATACTGAAAAATGGTGTTAGCTGTAGATTCACAAACTCCAAATTGAACTCCCAGATACAGGAAGGAAGGATATTGGTAAAGATACACCAAAGATAGAAGAATTTGTTCTTGAATCGGTAACGTGATTTTCCGACCCGCCCTTTTGACATTTTTGGTGGGTTTTAATCGGTTGGCCTCTGCTTTTTTTTGAGGTGTACAATCTCCGCTTCCCTCCACAAGTCTTGTAACTGCTCATAAGTTATTCCTATAAGCCTCTGGGTTAATTTGGGGTGTTCTTCAATATATTTTAGAATTACGCTCATGGCCAGATAAAAAACAAAAGTCACTCTTATTATAGCAGATGCTGTATTTTTTGGAGATGTCTAATGGTGGCTTTAAATTAGGTCCAACATAAACTCATTTAATTCTGGAATGTTATATTATTGACAAACCTAAAAATTCATTATGGACGACAATCAAATTCAGGGGACAATCACGGGAATTACATTTTCTAATCCTGATGATGGCTACACCGTTGCCCAACTAAGTACCGCCCAAAATGGCACGATTCGCGTTATTTTTAATTTAGCGGTCAAGAAGGGTCAAAAGTTGATTGTAACGGGACTATGGAAAAATCATCCCCGCTACGGCCAGCAATTTCAAGCCCAAACTTGGGAGGAAGAAAAACCGACTACCCTGCTCGGAATTGAGCGCTACTTAGGTGATGGGCAGATTCCCGGGATTGGTCCAGGACTAGCTAAAAAGATTGTCGCCTATTTTGGCGAACAGACCCTAGAGATTATCGAACATCAAGTCGAACGCATCACGGAAGTCCCTGGGATTGGCAAGAAGAAAGCCGCGCAAATCCAAGCGGTCTGGCGGGAGCAGAAAACGATTCGCGATATTATGGTGTTTCTGCGCGGCCACGACATCAGTCCAGTCTATGCCTCCAAAATCCTCAAAAAGTATGGCGATGATGCTATCAAAATTATCGTAGAAAATCCTTACAAGTTAGTCGAAATTCACGGGATAGGTTTTCGTAAGGCCGACGAAATTGCTCGCAATCTGGGGATGCCGTTCGATAGTTTGCTGCGTTATCAAGCCGGTCTAATTTATAGCTTAGAAGAAGCGGCTAAAGAAGGTCATTGTTTTCTGCCCGAGCCGAACTTGCTCAAGAAATCTGCCGAGATTTTAACCGTCGATAAATTTTGTCCACCCCAACCCCAATTGTATCAAGCAGCCCTGCAATTGTTAGCCCAAGAAAAACTAACGATGGAGCCGGTCCAAGGCAACATCCTTTGGTATCAACCGGCACTCCACACTTGCGAGAAAAATCTAGCCGATTATCTGTTGATGTTACTCGCAAAACCCGTTGCCTTTGACCGAACTACTTTGGATTTGTCCGGTTTGACCTCACAACAGCAAACCGCCGTCGAGATGGCAGCGACTTGTCGAGTGGGAATCCTCACCGGCGGACCCGGCACCGGCAAGACGTTTACCACGCAAGCTATCGTCAACCTCTGGCAACAACAAGGCAAGAAAATCGCCCTGGCTTCCCCCACGGGCCGCGCTGCCAAGCGACTCAGCGAGATGACCGGGATGCCCGCAAAAACAATCCACCGCCTCCTAGAATTTGGCATCGGCGGATTCAACCGTAACCTGGACAACCCCCTCAATGTCGATGCCATCATTATTGACGAAGCCTCGATGATGGACTTGCCTTTGGCTTATGCTTTAGTCAAGGCAATCCCTCCATCCGCCCAACTCTTGTTAGTGGGCGATTCGGACCAGTTACCCTCGGTCGGGCCCGGTCGTGTGCTCAACGACTTGATTGGTTCGGGTCAAATTCCGGTGGTGCGACTCACCGAAATTTTTCGGCAGGCCGCAGGCAGCGCCATTATCATCAACGCCCACCGCATCAACCAGAAACATCCGCCCCAACTAGAACCTTTTTCGGGCAGCCCCCGCACCGACTGTCTCTGGTTGAATGCCCAAGCGCCCCAAGTCGGTTGCCAGCAAATTAAACAGCTTCTCGTCGATTTCCTTCCCGCTCAAGACTGGGACCCCATTGCCGATGTCCAGATTCTCTGCCCTGGGCGTAAAAACGAGATGGGGACCAACAACCTCAATAGAATGGTCCAGCACCTCCTCAACCCCTGCGACCCGACCCGACCCGAAATCACCAGCCCGTTTGGCCTGTTGTTCCGCACCGGCGATCGCATCATCCAAACGGTCAACGACTACGAAAAAGAGGTGTTCAATGGCGACTTGGGCATGGTCGAATCGGTCGAGCTATCCGAGGGCCGCAAGAAACTGATAGCCAGCTTTGATGCTCGGCTAGTCACCTACGAGCAATCTGAGTTAGCGGAACTTGCCCTAGCCTACGCGATTACCATCCACAAAAGCCAAGGCAGCGAATATCCGGTCATCATTCTGCCTCTTTACACCCAGCACTACATTTTGCTCAACAAGAATTTGCTCTACACGGGCCTGACCCGGGCGCGCAAACTGGCAATCCTAGTCGGACAAGAAAAAGCCCTGGCGTTGGCGGTCCAGAATGTGCAGGAAAACCAGCGCTATACTTTACTGAACCAACGAGTGAATTTCTAATAACCAACTGCTAATCTTCGTTACTTCATTCACTGCCAAAACTTCGCCAACTTCAAACCTGCTATCACGACTACCCCAAGCAAAACTGGTCCGGTGGCTGGCAGTTGGGGCGAGTTGCGGCGGGGTGGAATACGATCGCTATCAACCTGGACTACGTTCCTGAGTCATTTGACGCAATCCCCACTTAGAGGTTGTTTCCAGATTGGAATTGGACCTTGACCGTGACAGCAGCTAAAAAACTGAAAAGGGTTGCAGGTTGTCTGTGGCGATCGCATCTTTGCACTTCTAAGAATCAATGGAATTTGCTCATGATAACGACATTCTGCATAATTTTCCCAAGCGGTGTTCGCCAATGGATCGCCTAGAAGTACCTCCCACCGAACCCCATCTCGAACTTTATTCCCAACGGGCGGCTAAATCCTGGGCAGCTTGTCGGTGTTGTTGGACTAATTCAGGGGGAGACAAGACCATTGCGTTGTTCATGTAGCGATAAACCCACAGCAGAAACTCTTTGAACGAGCGCCGGGGTAATGGCACAGTTCCGCCCGAGTCGAAACCTGGGGGGTGGGTCTAGCGATTATTGAGTATCCTAGTTCTGTGATTGGTTCATTTCCCGAGTGGGCTCACTGGCTTTTGTCCTTCCCGAAGTTGGTCCCTTACGTTTTGGGAGTCTTTGCGAGGCTCAGTCAAAATCGCTGAAACGACCAAAACTGGTTGAGAGCCTCGCAGCCTTACTGGGTAGGGGTTTCAGGTTTTAAATGGAGGTGCTTTTATGACCGCTGTAGCAACAATTTTATTGAGCCTCGCAAACCGCCTCTGGACTTCCCACCCCGTAAGGGTTAAAATTGGGGTACCTCCCTACTCGCTAGGGAAACTAATTGATTGGAAAGCCCTCATACTCTTTTAAGGAGTAAAGAAGAACAAATCATCTTTATGCTCCCTACTCGCTAGGGAAACTAATTGATTGGAAAGCTGATACCAAAAAGTATAGGCCTTACCTTTATGTACCACCACTCCCTACTCGCTAGGGAAACTAATTGATTGGAAAGAGAGGTATTCCATATCAAATAAGGTTGAGGATGTTAGTGGATCTGGTGTAACTCCCTACTCGCTAGGGAAACTAATTGATTGGAAAGGGAAAATAAAGAGAACAGATAACCAACTGTAGAAAGAGGTTCTCCCTACTCGCTAGGGAAACTAATTGATTGGAAAGACAACACTCAGTCTTCTAGTGCTGTAGGCTCCCAAAGCTCTCCCTACTCGCTAGGGAAACTAATTGATTGGAAAGATTCCTGATTCATCAGGTATTTTGTCCGATAGTAAATCGTCTCTCCCTACTCGCTAGGGAAACTAATTGATTGGAAAGACCTTTGATGCGAACTTGCACCTTTGCCCGAGTAGCCCCTTCCTCCCTACTCGCTAGGGAAACTAATTGATTGGAAAGGACCCCATCGCGGCTGCCCGATTTCTGGCTGGCGTGTCTCCCTACTCGCTAGGGAAACTAATTGATTGGAAAGGTGGATAAGCCCTTCTGGGTTTTCAATGATGATAAAATCCTCCCTACTCGCTAGGGAAACTAATTGATTGGAAAGAGATGTGCGATTCGTTCGCTGGCTAATACATAACCAGCGGGGAAAACTAACCGGAAC
>CAYUEH010000246.1:0-7875 GCA_964442465.1 uncultured Laspinema sp.
AGCAAGTCGTTACTACAAACACGAGGGATAACGACAGCAAGTCGTTACTACAAACACGAGGGATAACGACAGCAAGTCGTTACTACAAACACGAGGGATAACGACAGCAAGTCTGGACGTTGAACTTGGATGATAACGACTGAAGTCTGGATGTTTAACATCGGAGGAAATCATTAGAAATGACCGATGGGTGGTAGAAAGGGTTGGAACAAGTTAGCGATTTTGTTCTTTGGGGGTTTTCGACTCCAACGCTACGGGGATAGAGGGACTGGAATGGAGGATCGGCAAAACCACCTCAACGGTGGTTCCCTGACCGATACCTTTACTGTTTAAGCGAATTGTCCCTCCCATCAGTTCGATTAAATTGCGGGAGATGGCCAAGCCTAAACCTGTACCGCCTTTGGGGCGAGTTCTTGAGCCATCAACCATGACAAAGGGTTGAAAGAGTTTTTGCTGCTGATCCGGTGCAATGCCAATACCCGTATCTTGGACAGCAATCACTAAATGAGGCTGGATGTAAGTATTCCCGCCATCGGCTTTATTCAAGGAATGACCGTCGCTTAACCCTTCGATGCGAGTGGAGATAGTGATTCGTCCGGTGTCCGTAAACTTAATGGCATTCCCCATCAAATTGAGAAGTGCTTGTTTCAGTTTAGCGGGATCAGCTTCGACAGTAATGGATTGAGAATCTTCATGGAATTCTAACTGCAAACCCTTCTGCTGAATTGCCGATTGCTGCAAGTCGATCGCCTCTTTAATCAAGCGTTTGACATCAACCTGTTCCATGACTACCGAGAGAGTACCGGCTTCAATTTTAGAAATATCGAGAATATCATTAATAATATTCAGTAAATGAATGGCCGCATCATCAGCCCGTTGAAGAAACTCAATTTCTTCGTCCCGGTTATCACAGCAATCATCGCGAACTAAGCGAATGCAGCCGAGAATGGCATTGAGAGGAGTTCTCAACTCATGAGAAATGGTTGCCAAAAACTCATTTTTGAGTTGGTTAGCCGTTTTCGCTTCTTTCCAGGCGGTTTCTAACTCCTCTGCCCAAGCTTTCAAGCGTTCTACCATACTGTCGAGGGCTTCAGCCAGTCGGTTAAACTCGCGAATGCTCAAGTTATGGGGAACTCGTTCCGTGGTAGCACGGCATTGAATGTTCATCGCATAGTCTTGTAATTTCTCAATGGGTAGGGCCAAATCGCGAGTTAAGTAGAGGGTAGCCAGGAAGTTAGCGGCTAATAAACCGAGGATGAGGGTGAATAGAACGTTTTGAATCTCCTTTAATCCAGCCAGAGCATTGTCCAGGGGGGTGACGGCGAGGATCACCCACTTACGTTCTTCCCCGGTGGAGAGAGGACTGGGAATGGCGGTATATCCCGAGAGTAATTCGATGCCCTCTTGATCGAAATTAAAGAGATGGAGAAAGGCTTGACGGTCTTGGAGGGCATTTCTAACAATACTTTCGAGGCGTTTGGCGTCTACTTCTTCCCGAATGTTTCGGCCAACGCGATTGAGGTCGTTGCCATGTTCGAGAATGGTGCCATCTTCGTCAATGACGACGGTATAGCCCGTGAGGGAACCGGGTTCAATGCGGCGATCGCTGGCCCTTTGCCCTAAACTGGACCGAATGGTTAAGGCATAGTCGGGAACCCCTGAATTATTGACTGCCAATGGATTGATCTGATCCAAATAAACGGGGGCGCTCAGAACCAATTTGAGTTGGTCGAAATAGGTGGGGTCATTGGGGGAAACTGGTGAGGCCGACTCACCGGATGAGGTTTCCGATAGAACGGTTTTGATATGAACTCCGGAACCAGTCCCGGGTCCAAAACTGCCTTGCTGTTGCCACATCTGCAAAATTTCATCGCTTAGGGGTTGATTGCCACAGGTACTCGCGATGATTTGTGTAGTTTGCACATCAGTCAGTTGAACGCATTGGACCTTAGTAGGTAATCGTTGGGCGAGTTGCTCGATATAAGTTTGGGAAGCTTGCACGGAACCTGAGTGCAGCAGGACCGATTCGCTTGCCGTGAGTAGGTTCGCCTGGAGGGATTCGAGGGATGCCTTAATGCTATCCCCTTTGCGAACAGCGCTTTCGGTGAGGTTTTGGCGGGCGGTTTCGAGCATACTAGAGCGTGCCTTGCGATAGGTCACATACTCCCCTAACAACAAAACAGGGACGCTTAGGAGTAAAATCCGCGACAGCAGGATACGGCGAAAGGAGGATTGACCTGACTTAACCATAGGAAGTTTTTAGCGTTTAGGATGCAAGCCCCGGTGGTAACAACTGTGGAAACGCCCAGGTGGGTGGACATTTGTCCATTGGATGTTACAGCTACGAGGCAGAACTTGTGTTACCAAAATTGCGAGGCTGCTACAAACTGATGTTGTCATTAACCCAATTCTATGAAAGTTATTGTCACCCTGCTGATTGAATCCGACAACGGATGTCTCATACCTCATTCCTCATTATTTGTCGGTACGGGCAATGGCATAGAGGACAGAACAAATCAAGAATCGCAAACCTATTGGATCTAGATCCCGTAGGATCAACCTCATGTTTTGAAGATGCGATCGCCGGTTCTGTGTCTTAGTTTTCCCCAAAATGTCCAGAAACTATTGGCGCTCATTATTGAATCGTCCAGATTTTTTGTCAACTTGACAACCCTAGAGCGCCAGGGATGAGGAATCGAGTTGGAGGGGTCTTCAGAATCTACTAGACCTCACCCTGCTCCTCTGGATCTGTATTATCGATGCTCCTCAATGGAGCTTGACCGAGGGTCGGGATCGGTGTAGTAGCTGGCAACCAAAGCCACTGCCAGCCACCAGAGCATATTGACTTGGGGTCGATACCAGACCGTATCAAAGGCTCCGTGGCCCATCATCCCTAGGATAATCGCGATCGCCGCAATTAGCCAATACCCTTGAGGGCTGGCTTGGTCTCGCAGGGACTGGATCTGCCGGATTCCTTGGCGCAGGAGGACGAAAATCAGTCCTAAAAAGGCACTCAATCCAATGAATCCAGTTTCTACGGCGATTTCTAACGGCACGGAATAGGCACTCAAGGCGGTATATTTGGGCCGCATATAGAGGGGGTAGATTTGGTTAAATGCCGTGTTGCCCGGACCGATGCCAATCACCGGGCGATCGCGAATCATTTCAAACACCGCATCCCAGACATTCATGCGGAAGTTATTACTACTATCTTGCCGTCCCACTAACATACTGGCGGCCCGATCGCGCACGGGTTCCACAAACATCAGGGCCAAGAGGATCCCCCCAACGGTTATTCCTAAAACAACAGGCATGGCCCATTTTCGCGATGCTTCCGGTAGCTGGACACTCCACCAATAGACCAACAGCAGAATCAGAGTAAATCCTCCCACTACTAAGCCAATCCAGCCGCCTCGACTATAGGTGAGGACCAGACATAAGCTGTTGACTAAAGTCATGGTCACAGCTAGGGCTTTGGGGACCCACCCGCGCCAAGCAAAAATGGCCGCCACCCCGAGGAATACCGCAGGCAAGAGATAAGCAGCTAAGAGGTTGGGATTGCCCAGGTAACTATAAACCCGAGTTACTTTCGCCATTGGAGAGTTGGGGTCGGTCCAAGTTGCCAGGGCCGTTGCCCCAAATCGCCATTGCCGGATGCCATAGATACTGACAAAGGTGGCAGTGTGCAGGTAGAGAGCAATGATGAAAGCGCGCAACTTAGGCGATCGCAAGACCCGCGTCAGTAAGGCAAACAGGAGTAAATACAGGGTGAGTTTGGTCCAGCCGACAAAGGCGGCCTTTTTCACCGGGGACATGGCAGTAGCGACGGTGTTGATCCCCCAATAGAGCAAAATCAACAAGTGAATGGGGGTAAACCCAGTTTGGTCATTATCGGCTAAGGTGACCAAGACCCAGTAGGCCCCGCAAGCGATCAATAATACGCCGATCAGGGCCGTGGAAACAAAAGGCCCCAGGAGAAAGAGCAAACCCACTAACAAGGCGGCGATCGCCTCAGCCCACTGAATTAAGAAGCTAGAGCGACGCAGAGGGGCCAGAATGCCGATCGCCTGGTGCAAGTAACTGGCGCTACTCCATTGATACAGGGATAAATTGGCTCCCAAACTCAAGAGCGGTGGAAACAGATTTCTCATTTAAAATGCGGGAAGGAGACTCCCGGTATAAACGACAGTCTTAACGGCAGAGGAATTCGGGCCAATAACTGCCTGACAAGGCATCCCTTGAGATCTTACGGTTCGCTCCTTTCTAATTCAGTCTTTGAGATCGCCTAGGAGTGAATGAGGGTTCCAGACTTCCTAGGTTGCCCTTGACAAAAGTCCGTCTATATGGATTTCCTGCCGGAGTTACTGGTTTATTTTCCGTATTCAAACCCAAACGCTATAGATATTGCTTTGGAATTCTCCGAACCCCTAAAAAAAATCAGCGAACCGTAAGTCAGGACGCTGTTGCGATCCAGATTGCCTCGTTCCTCCCCCATGTTTCCCTCTGAGGGAATTAACCCCAAGCTGGATGAGTCAGCAACTTTTCGATGACTCGAACCCCACGCAATTGATTAGATAAGGGTAAATGACCTCGGGGAGCCGTTAAATCCCAGGTGAATTCCCCTGGATATCTGGTCCAGGTATTGCCACTCTTCCAGCCAATTTTCGGCCAGAGTTTCTCCCAATTTTTCCCGACTCCCAGCCAAATTTCCCGCTGGACAGACAGGCCGAATTTCCCCTCAGAATAAACCTGCCAAAGCCGATCTAGAGTTTGGAGGTCCTCAATGGGAAATTTATCAATTTCCGTGAAATATAGCCATTTTCTTTCCAGGGCTTGGGGTCCGGCCAGTTCGCAGAGTTTTTGCATGCTCACCCGGTCTGCCCCTTGATAATCCTGTTTCGCCAGCAGTTCTTGGACAGGGGAATAATCAATGCCCAGCCCTGATTGCAGGGAAACCACCCCATTCGGATAGGCAGTTCCCAAAAAATCCGCCATTTCAGGAGCATCACTTTTCAGCAATATTTGATAGATTTTTCCATCGATGAAATTGACCGGACCCTGCTGACGCTCTTGCAAAAATTGCTTTAATATAATGAAGCCTGCTTCCCCAGTTGCGGCAATTTGTTCTATCAGTTGAAGCTGATTTTTCTCAGAGGCGGTTTTTAATTGTGATTCAAGGTCGGCTAGATTAGCGGAAGTTTCCGATAGGGATGACGTTGTTGGTTCACTCATAGAGACTTGTTGGATATCGAATTAACAAACAGGCATTTTACTGGAGCTAAAAGTAGGAGGATTCAATGGGTTTAACCAGTAACTTCCTGGGCCATTAATTCTTTAATCCGAATAAAAAAACATAAAAGTCAAGAGAAACTGCTCCGGTTAACTCGAACAGTGCAGGATATTCCTGCCCCCTTTCAGGACAAGCAATTTTCCCTGGGGCTGATGGACTGGAACATCAGGGTGCTGTTCAGGTTAGGGCTTGAGAATAGAAAGAATTATACCAGTAGTCGAGGTCGGAACTTCAATTTTACAAAGTTCAATGCGGCCCCCATAACCTTGCACCGTTGGGGCTTCCGGTAAACTCTCTACGGTCCAGTCTCCACCTTTAACGTAAATATCAGGCTTGAGGGCCTCCAGGAGGGGGGTGGCGGTGGGTTCGTTAAAAATAATTACCCCATCTACAGGTTTTAAGGCACAAAGCACTTCGGCCCGTTGAATTTCTGGGATAATCGGTCGGGGAGGCTGACCCGGTTGGGGAGGTTTGATGGTTTGGACTGAGCGATCGCTATTCAGACCGACCACCAGAGTCCGGCCCCAGGATTTGGCGGTTTGGAGATAACGAACGTGACCCACATGAAGCAGATCAAAACAGCCATTGGTAAAGACCAAGGGCCGCCATTGTTCGGGGTGAGCGGCGATCGCCTCCACCAGGGTAGAAATCGTGTAAAAACCAGGAATCATGGGTTCTTCTCAAACAGCAAACAGCAGCAATGCGATCCCCTCGGGTTCCCATCCAACCTAGTTGGGTTCATGTTCACTCCCGGGTCGATATCCATGCTCAAAAGCAAAGCGCACCAGTTGGGACCGATTTTCTAATCCTAATTTACTCAAAATTCGACTCAGATGAGTCTGCACGGTTCGGGGACTAATCACCAACCGCGCCGCAATTTGTTTATTCGGATGACCTTGAATCACTTCCCAAAAAACTCGCGCTTCCGCAGGCGTCAGGGGAAGGGGTTCCGGTTCCATCGGGTTCAGGTCCTCCGACTGACCCTGATGGCAATGCCACCCCTGTGCCGGATCGTGAATCCCTTGCACCGAATCTTCCTCAGTCCTAGACTGCGCAGTCTGAGGGGTCAATTGCTGCATCAACCGGATCATCTCCGAGTTAATCCGTCGCGATCGCTCTAATTGCGCCTCGATTTTCGCCACTAACTCTAACGGTTCAAAGGGTTTAATCAAATAATCATCCGCTCCGATCGCGTGACCTTCTATGCGATCATCCAGTTCTCCCTTACTCGATAGGAAAATAAACGGCACCAACTTCCCCGCCGGATTCGTGCGCAGACGCCGACAAAATTCAAATCCATCCATCAAAGGCATGATCACGTCTGATACCACCAAATCCGGTGGATCCCGCTTGAACAGGTTTAACGCTTCCACTCCTGAATCTGCTTCCTCAACTACAAATCCCTGCTTTTCCAAATGACGTTTTAGCATCAGTCGCAGGGTTTTATCATCATCAACCACTAAAATTCGTTTCATCTGTGTGAGCCGCTACACCTAAGTTGCTGCCGGGTATCTTAGATAGGTTGACAGGTTTTGCTCTCATCGTTCTAATCTCGCTCATCTTAGGGACTCCTGTCTGTACCTCTTCCCAGTCCTGAAGTGGCCACAGCCGGACCCCCGCACAAAGCAGTAATTACCCTTAACCCTACAGACCTGCTCGTTTGCCTTGGTACTCAAGAGAGACTCAGTTCCCTTGCCTACTGATTTACAGATTCCCTTGAACTGACAACTTGGTTCATAAAGTGTTTGCTACAGGTCATCCTTAATTTTAGAATGTTCTTGTCGCAATTTGCCTCAAAGGAAGGCAGTTGGGAACACAGCAATCCGCGATCGGATCCTGAACAGTGAGCGATTTTAACTCAGGATGTCTCTAAATGCAACTTCTCTGATATTCCCCCAAGGCATTTTAACTGATTCCCTACCTACTCTGCCCTGATTCAATCTGATATAACAGTCATGAGATGCGGTTGTGGAAGACGTCGGCGGTCCCCAACCCCTCTCCTGTTCTGGGAGAGGGGCTGGGGGTGAGGTACAAATTCGGCAAGGATTGCTATCGTCTTACCTCGGTTACATTGGGTTAATTTTCGACGGAGATTTGGCTATCAGCCCTGTTTCTATTTAAAAAATCAATGGCGGAATTATCAAATATTTATACTACCCTTTAAATCGGTCAATAAGACTTGGCCCAAGCCGTGACGGCCACCCCGGAAATCTGCCCGACTTTAAAAGCATGAATAGCGCCGGTCCAGTAGAGTCTATAACCTGATTTTTTACTTCCAGGCTATAGCTGTAAAACCGACGCTTTAAAACGGGTAAACCTTAAAATATCGAACCGGAAATTCTTGATTGGAAATCAGCTTTACCACGGGAGAGGTTAGGAACAAAGACTCAGAGCAATTCGCCTATCAAACTCCTCCCCCTTTTTAGGATAAATTACAAAATCACCGTAGGCGGATTTGGAACTAATCCCGAAATTTTTCCGCCAATCATTGCTGATTGGTAATCAAACATCGTCCCGCCATATTGCATGAATACTCGTATCAGTTCCATTTCAGCACGGCGAGGCAACATAGTTTTCCAGGCTTT
>CAYUEH010000247.1:0-7847 GCA_964442465.1 uncultured Laspinema sp.
AGGGTGCGGGGCCAACCCATCTAATGCTGACTAAATTCCACCGAATTTCTAGCATCTTTTGCCCGGTCTACATCCACACAAGCTAACAAAATTAGTCCCGAAATAAAGAAGACAATCACCCCTAAAATAGCGAGACGGTTGCTGCCGGTAATTAACCCGATCGCCGCAAAAGTCAACGGTCCTAAAATTGCCGAACCTTTAGTAAAAACAGAGTAAAATCCATAAAACTCTGCTGAAGCATGAATCGGAACCATTGCCCCATAAAAGGAGCGACTGAGGGCTTGAGACCCCCCCTGCACCAAGCCGACAATTCCGCCTAAAATAAAATATTCCGTGGCATTGGTCAAAAAGTAAGCGTAAACAATCACCAGACACCAGCCCACTAAACTCAGCATTAATGCTTTTTTAGCGGTGACTCGTTCGGCTAATTTGCTAAAACCTAATGCCCCAAAAACGCTGACAAATTGAATGAATAATAAGGTTACCATCAAGGTGGTAGTTCCTAGCCCAATTTCTTGTTGTCCGTAAATAGTTGCCATTGCCATAACCGTTTGAATGCCATTATTGTAAAGCAAGTAGGCAATCAGAAATAATAACAGGTGTTTAAACTGCTTCACCTTGCGGAGTGTGACCAGAATTCTGATGATTCCGACTTCAGTATAAGCCCTCCATTTGGGCAAATGTTGATAAGCGGCAGGTAATGATTCTACTGGGGGTTCTTCTTGGACATTTAAAAAGGTAATAATCGCAAATCCACCCCACCATAACCCTGCCATTGCGATCGCCAGTCGGACGGCAAGTTCCTGGGAAATCCCAATAACATCATGTCCCGTAACCAATCCCAGAGACAGGGCGAGTTGCAGTCCCCCGCCCACATAACCAAAAGCAAACCCTTTTCCCGAAACCCAATCGATTTGGTCATCTGAAGCAATTTGGGGCAGAAAGGCATCGTAGAAAATATTAGACCCCACAAAACAAATTTGAGCAATCACAAACAATATCATCGTCTGCAAGATATCCCCGGAACTCGAAAAAACCAGGGCAACTGTCGCTAAACTTCCCCCATAGCAAAACAGCATTAAAAAGCGCTTTTTTGCGGCAGAAAAGTCAGAAATTGCCCCTAAAATTGGGGCAAAAGCAAACACAACAAAGGCCGAAAAACTAATCATCAACGCCCAAATTGATTCAGCGGTGAAATAGGCCCCGCCTATATTGATTCCTGCCGGGGGAACGACGACGGCGGCAAAGTAAGGCGGCAAAAGGGCAACCAATACCGTGGTGACATAAGCAGAATTTGCCCAGTCATACATCACCCAACCGAATATTTGCTTTTTATTGTTTAACATTTAGAATTCCAGGTAATTTCAGCATGGATTTGGGTATCCCGAGGAAAACAATTCCTAGGACTTCGAGGCGTGACGCATCAACGCCTCAATGTAGGGGCGATTCGAGAATCGCCCCTACATTGAGGGTTGATTCTGAAAGAATCCGTAAGTCCTGACTTGGGTACTGTAGCGGTTAGAAACCGGGTTTGTTGACCAACTGTTTACGGTTTAGCAACCCATCTGAACAAAAACCCGGTTTCTTGTCCCTGGGGTCTAAAACTGTACCCCTGCCATAGGGAGTGAATTTATTTAGTTTATAGCTGACTTGGGGCAAAGTGACAAATTTTTCTGGAGAGTAACTCCCGGTTGATGCTGCCGCAGAGAGAAAAGGCATGAGGGGGGATATTGTGGGTGGGATATCTTGTCCATCCCCCAAATTGAGTCCATCCATCTCATCCGGCATCGGTGGCGATCGCCTCCAAAGGACATCAGTCTCAGGCGTTCCGTTTCTGAGTCCCTCCTCGCTCAATTTTCCCCTTGAATCCCCCCAAAACTACCGCCTCACCGGAATCAAAACTGCCGTTTAAAATAGAAACAGTGCAGTCTATAAAAATAGCCCTTTATGAACACTCACTGGAGACGGTGGAAACCCAGATGGTATCGCCCCCTCCTCTTCACCCTTGCCCTTATTTTTAGCCTAATTTTCGGACTGGAACCCGGAGGAGAAACCTGGGCAAAAGTCTCCCCCTTATCCGGAGTCATCGGTGAAGAAACCTTAGATTCATCCCGTTACCCCACCAACCAAGCATTGTATGTAACCATGCGCGATGGCGTCAAAATTGCCATTGATATCTGGTTGCCGAAACAATTAAACCCCGATGAAAAAATCCCCACTCTGATGCGGATGGACCGCTACTGGCGATCAGTGGGAATTATGGGTTATTTTCCCGAATTTGACCCCAACTATCCCGAGGCACAACTGGCGAATAATGCCGGTTATGCGTTAGTTTTAGTCGATGCCAGGGGGACGGGTTCCTCTTTTGGAACTCAAATTTATCCTTGGTCCCCAGATGAAATTCAAGACTATGGAGAAATCGTAGATTGGATTATTGCCCAACCTTGGTCCAATGGCAAAGTTGGCAGTTATGGCACCTCTTATGCGGGGAATGCCACGGAATTTTTAGGGCGATTAAATCATCCCGCAGTTCAGGCGATCGCCCCCAGATTTAATGACTTTGACCCTTACACTCAACTCGCCTTTCCCGGGGGAATTTTTAATGAATGGTTTGTCCGCAGATGGAGTGAAAACAATCAACGATTAGATGCTAATGATGCCAACTTTGTCTGTTTAATGGAACAACTGGAAGGGGCAATGTGTGATGCCATGAAAGTGGTGATTACCGGGGCAAAACCTGTCGATGCCGATCGCGATGGGACCCTGCAAGCGGAAGCGGTGCGATCCCGCACCGCCAACCTCGATGTATATCAAGCCGCCCAAACCATCACCTATCGCGACGATCGCTACGGCACAACCGGCGTAACTCTCCCAGCCTTTAGCCCCTACCACTTTCAAGAAGAAATCTCCCAGTCCCAAGTGCCTATATTTAGTATTGCCAGTTGGTTAGATGCGGGAACTGCCAATGGTGCACTCAGTCGATTCCTGACATACAGTAATCCCCAGAAAGTCGTCATCGGGGCCTGGAATCATGGTGGGACGGAAGATGCCAGTCCCTATCAACCGCCAGATCTGTCTCCGGACCCGCCTCTGTATGAACAAATCGAAGAATTGTTAGAGTTTTTTGATACCTATCTGAAACCCGATAGCAGTCGCCCGCCCATTACCCGGGAAATCCGCTATTACACAATGGGAGAGGACCAATGGAAAACTACCCCCGTTTGGCCGCCTGAAGGTCTGGTCTCCCAATCCTGGTATTTCAGCGAGGACAACAGTTTGAGCCAATCTGCACCCCAAACGGCAACGGGGACCGATGACTATGCAGTGAACTTCGAGGCCACCACCGGCACCCAGAACCGCTGGCATACCAAAGCCGGGGGAAAAGATGTGATATATAATAACCGAGCCAGGGAAGACCCAAAATTATTGACTTATACAAGTTCTCCCCTTTCTGAAGCCATGGAAATTACAGGGCATCCGGTTGTCACATTGTATGCAAGTTCAACCGTCAACGATGGGGCATTTTATGTATATTTAGAAGAGATTGATGAACAGGGAGACGTGATTTATGTGACCGAAGGACAATTGCGATCGCTGCATCGGCAGATTTCTTCAGATCAGCCCCCTTATGCCGTCTTTGGACCCTATCATTCCTTTGAACGGCAAAATGGTCAACCCCAACAACCGGGAGAAATCATGGAACTCTCCTTTGACTTATTACCCACCTCCGTCCTGATTCAGAAAGGACATCGCCTGCGAGTCGCGATCGCCGGTCATGATGCCGACACCTTTGCTCGATACCCGGCCCAAGGAAACGCCACCCTCACCCTGCATCGGAACGCCATCTACCCGTCCCATATCGACTTACCCGTCATGACCCCAAAATAAAAGCGCGATGGAAATCGCGCCTTTATTGCCCTCATTAGTAGTCTCAAACCGATCTCCTGAATTTATTCTCACCTTCTTTTACACTTGCGGGTAAAACTTACCCTTCTTATGGAGCCAACTGACCCCATCTGGATCTTTATCCCGAGTCCAATCACAGAAATTGGGCTTATTTTTTTGACGGGAGACACTAGAGGGGTTAATCCCAAAGCGTCTAGCTAACTGCAGTTGGGTGAGAGGAGGAAGTGCCTGACTGGTGGGAATACCAGTCAGGCGACTGATTCCCCCAAGGATGCCTCCAGCTTGGCAATCCGAGTTTCCATCACCACCAACCGCTTATCGAGAGCCGCTTTGGGTGCTAAAGGCGTATAGCCGACATACTCAGAAATCGCCGATAGCGCGAGGTCCTCTAGGCTAATCCCGTTTGCTTTGGCCTTGTGACTCATGGCATTCATTAAGCTAGTTGACAGATTGAGATTAAACTGCTGTTTGGGCATTGCTATATCGATATTTAATTTTTAGCAGGCTTACTTAATCTATACCTCATATTGGCGCAGTTGCTGGAAATATGTCCAATTTTTTAAGTATTTTTTTGAAAAAATCACCCTCGGTTATTGTCATCAATCGCCGCTAGTTTAATGGGTTTTGAAACTCAACCCATCCAAGGAAGGGCCGCAGTGGGTGCGGAGGCGATCGCACATCTTGATCCCGTTGTCATTCAGTAGCCGATCACAACCGGGCGATCGTCTCCGTTCCCGCCAACCCAACCGCATCGTCAATCCAGAAATCATCCCGGCGATCGGGCCTTCTAACGCAGCACAAATCAAGATCCGCCAACTTTAACCGGGCCAGAAATGAAACCTCCGATCAGCCCACCCACCGTTCACCCTTGCGCCTTCAGACTTCCACCCGTCCCTAAACCCCCTTTCATCAAGTCGTCAACACCGCATCCGTTTGGGACATCGCACCGGAGTAAACCAACCCGCGTTCCATGTCCATCGTGAGGATTGCCCCTTCGCGAATCAACTGCGTGGCATTCTTGACCCCAACAATCACCGGAACACCTAAGCGCAACCCGATCACCGCAGCATGAGAAGTCAAACTCTCATCCTCCGTGACAATTCCCGACGCTTTGCGAATCGCATCAATATAATCCGCATTGGTACGGGGGGCCACCAAAATTTCCCCAGGGCCAAAATTGCCCACATCCAGGGCCGTCTGAGCCACGCGCGCCCGACCACTCACCGAACCTTGGCCCAAACCAATCCCCTTACCGAGGACTGCCGTCACCACTTCCACCTTAACCAGGTCCGTGGAACCCGAAACCCCTTGCAGAGTCCCAGCAGTCATCACCACCAAATCCCCCTCTTGCAGCAGGTCTTTTTCCAGGGCCACATTAATCGCTGCTTGGAAGGTTTGTCCCGTGGAAGGTAAATCTAAAACTAACAAGGGTTTAACCCCCCAAACCAATTGCAACTGGCGGGCCACATCCACATGAGGAGTCACCGCCAGAATCGGGGTTTGGGGCCGAAACTTCGAGACATTCCGGGCCGTGGCCCCGGATTTAGTCAGGGTCATAATCGCCCCAGCATCCAGTTGTTGGGCAATTTTGACCACCGCTTGACTAATGGCATTGGGAATCGAACGACTGCGATCGTAAGTCGAACCCTGACCGATCGCCTGATCATGTTCAATCCGGCAGGCAATCCGGGCCATCGTTGCCACCGCCTCAATGGGATGTTTACCCACAGCAGTTTCATTAGAGAGCATCACCGCATCCGTACCATCGAGAATAGCATTCGCCACATCGGAAATCTCCGCCCGAGTCGCCCGGGGACTATGCACCATACTGTCCAACATTTGGGTCGCCGTAATCACCGGAATTCCCAACCGATTGCAGGTGGCAATCAAGCGTTTTTGAACAATCGGGACTTCCTCAGCGGGAATTTCTACGCCCAGGTCCCCCCGTGCCACCATAATCCCATCGCATAAGGGCAGGATGGCTTCCATTTGTTCCACCGCTTCATGCTTTTCAATTTTGGCAATCACCGGCACGTTCTTGCCACTGGCGGAGATTAATTCTTTGATTTCGAGAATGTCCTGGGGATTACGCACAAAGCTCAGGGCCACCCAATCCACCCCTTGATCCAGACCAAAGAGTAAATCTTCCCGGTCTTTTTCCGTGAGGGCTTTAATCGATAGGTAGACTCCGGGGAAGTTCACCCCCTTGTTATTGGAGAGGGTGCCACCGACCACGGTGCGACAGTGGAGTTGTCGGGTTACGCGGTCCACCTTTTCCACCCGCATTTCGACGCGACCATCATCCAGGAGGATAGTGGCCCCTTCGGGAATTTCATCGGCCAGGGGGGGATAGGTGACACAGGCAATTTCTTGGTTACAGGACAGGAATTTGCTGGTCAAAATGAACGGGTCCCCTTTTTGCAGGTAAATTGACCCGGACTCAAATTGGCCCAGGCGAATTTTAGGTCCCTGGAGGTCTTGGAGAATTCCCACGGGTTGATTGAGTTCAAAGGAGGTCTGTCGGATCAGGCGAATGCTTCGCTGATGATCTTCGTGAGTCCCGTGGGAGAAATTGAGTCGCAGGGTGGTTGCACCGGCTTCAATCAGTTCGCGGAGGATGTCCGGCTGACTGGTAGCAGGGCCTATGGTGGCGACTATTTTGGTTCGACGCAGAAAATTTCGCAATTGCATGAACGTCCAAGGGGGGGTAGAAGTACGTCCCTAGCTGATGAGGGTAGTGTTTCATCAAAAAATTAGCTGCTAAAGACTCCTACTATAATCCTCGAAAAAGTGGTAGAGATGAAAGCAGTCCGTAGATCGACTGGCTTTTTGGTTGTACCCTCAAAGACAGTTGCAGCTAATTGACCATTGAGTCTCGTACCTATAAATAATCTTTATAGAAATCTCGAAGATTAGACTGAGGGATTCACAAAACTTTATATTTAAGAATGCTTATCATACATTTTTTGAGGATCTGTTGAAAGGAGTTACGACGACAATGCCAGAGGCGATGCCGCCCCGAACTGTTCCGAAAGAGTTACTGGGGCCTCCCGGCGACTTCAATCCGACCCTGCTGATGTTTTTTGGCGCACTCGCCTTGATCGTGATCTCGACCTTGGGATACTGGCGGTTAGACTGGCCCGCATGGTGCTGCTTTTGTACGAATGTTCTGGCCCTGCATCTGGCGGGGACGGTGATTCATGATGCTTCCCATAATGTGGCCCACCGCGATCGCATCATGAATGCCATCTTAGGTCATGGCAGCGCCTTGATGCTGGGATTTGCCTTCCCTGTGTTTACGCGGGTTCATCACCAGCATCACGCTAATGTTAATGACCCGGAGAATGACCCGGACCACTTTGTTTCCACCGGGGGTCCTCTATGGCTGATTGCGGCGCGGTTCTTCTACCACGAGATCTTTTTCTTTAAACGGCGACTGTGGCGGAAATATGAGCTGTTGGAATGGTTTTTGAGCCGCTTGTTTGTAGCAACTATTGTCTATGTGGCTTGCCAATATGACTGTTTGGGCTACATTCTCAATTTTTGGTTTTCTCCAGCGTTAGTGGTGGGGTTGGCCCTGGGATTGTTTTTTGATTATCTGCCCCATCGACCTTTTAAAGAGCGCGATCGCTGGAAAAATGCCCGGATTTATGCCAGTCCGATTCTCAATATCCTCATTTTGGGACAGAATTACCATCTGATTCACCATCTCTGGCCCTCGATTCCCTGGTACTATTACCAGCGCGCTTATCGGGAAACCCGACCCCTTTTAGAAGCCAAAGGATCGCCTCTGTGTCTGGGAATCTTCCAGGGAAAAGACTTTTGGAGTTTCCTGTACGATGTGGTTCTGGGGATTCGCTTTCATCACCGTCACCGTGGCGATCGCAAACTCGAAAAAGTTTAAAACAATCGCCCCTCACACCGGATCCAGGGGTAGGGGC
>CAYUEH010000248.1:0-7794 GCA_964442465.1 uncultured Laspinema sp.
TGGACAGGCGCTTCTCGAAGCGCGGCTACATGACATTAGGGTTTGGGTGATTGCATTTATTATTTGGACAGGCGCTTCTCGAAGCGCGGCTACATGACATTATGGCTTTGGGGTGATTCAATTTATGATTTGGACAGGGCTAGGGGTTAGGTCACTTGGGATGATCAATTAAACAGGATATAAGAAATCTATTAAATAGACTGTCTCAGCAACAGAGTGGCCTTTTCAGGGGACAAGGGTTTAGAGAAAAAATAACCTTGTCCATCTTCAGAACCCAGGGACTTGAGTTCGGCTAATTGTTCAGGAGTTTCCACTCCTTCTGCGGTGACATCCATTCCCAAACCGTGGGCTAAAGTGACGATCGCCTGGATGATTTCTAGATTTTTACCTTCGGTACCGATCCGTTGGACAAATGATTTATCAATCTTTAAGGTATCAATCGGAAACTCAGCTAAATGAGAGAGGGAAGAATAGCCGGTGCCAAAGTCATCTAAGGATAAATGAATGTTGCGTTCTTTAAGTTGCCAGAGGGTTTGATTGGCGGCTTGGGTATCTTCAATCAGGACACTTTCGGTAATTTCTAGTTTTAAGAACCCTGGATCGAGACCTGTTTCTTGGAGGATGCGATCAACGTGTTCGACTAAATCGGGTTGGAGAAATTGTTTGCCGGATAAATTGACGCTCATTTTTAAGATGCCGCTTTTACGGAGGGAAGGAAATCGGGTTTGCCATTCCACAAGTTGTCGGCAAGATTCTTTCAGGACTAAGATGCCTAAGGGGACAATTGAGCCTGTTTCTTCGGCTAGGGGAATGAATTCGCCAGGGGAAATAAAGCCTCGTTGAGGGTGATGCCAGCGCAACAATGCTTCAAATCCGACGATTTTCCCGTCGAATAAAGAGACGATGGGTTGATAGGCGAGTTTGAGGGAGGTTTGATTGAGGCTTTCGGCTTCATGGAGTTCTCGGCGCAAATCATTTTCTAATTGTAAGAGTTGCACGGCCTGGTCATGCATGGCCTGATCGAAGATAGCCGTTCGTGCTTTGCCACTGCGTTTGGCGCGATACATGGCGATATCTGCGTTTCGGAGTAAATCGGCACTGACTTCATGCTCGATGGAACTCAGGGCGATGCCGATGGTGACGGTAATAAAGACCGCGTGTCCTTCAAAGGTAAAAGGTGCTTTAAGCTGGTTGTGGATTTTTTCAGCGAGGTCACTAGCCTGTTCAATGCCTGGGACATCTTCTAAGAGGATGACATAATGATCGCCCCCGAGACGGGCAATTGTATTGAGAGGATTCAGACAGCGTTCTAGGCGGAAGGCGATCGCAATTAAGAGCATATCCCCCACGGCATGACCTAAGCTATCATTGACTCGTTTAAAGCGGTCGATATCGATAAATAAAACCGCGATTTGCCGATCGCTTTGCAGATTTTTGCGGGCACTGGCTTCCCGGAGTCGTTCCATTAAAAACGCCCGGTTTGGGAGTCCGGTTAAGGGGTCATAATAGGCTTGATGAATGAGTTCTTCTTCCGCCCGCTTGCGATCGCTGATGTCGGTTTGGACGCCAATATAGTGGGTAACTGCCCCCCGTTCGTTTTCAACGGGAGACAGACTCAGTTCATTCCAAAATAACGTTCCGTCTTTGCGATAATTGCGTAAGGTAACTTTGCAATCTTGTCCAGCGCGAATGGCCTTTCGCAATTCTTGTAATGCCGGTTGATGGCGATCGCGACCTTGCAGGAAGCGGCAGTTGCGTCCGGTGGCCTCAGCGTAGGAATACCCGGTCATTTTTTCAAAACTGGGATTGACGTACACCACGGCATTATCTTTGTTATACTCAGAGATGACGATGCCATTGCTACTAGCGGCGATCGCTCGTTCAAAGAGTCGTAGCCGTTCTTCTTGTTCTTTGCGCTCCGTGACATCCCGGGAATTGATCACAAATCCCGCAATTCCGGTTTCCCCAAGCAGGTTGCTGCCTACGGACTCTAGAGTGACCCATTTCCCACTGGCATGAAGAAAGCGAAACTCACTTTCAACAACCCCGCCTCGTTGTTCCAAGGCTTGGGTAAACAGATTATAAATCACCGCTTTATCTTCGGGGTGAATGTAGTTAAACCCATTGTCACCGATTAAATCTTGGGGTTGATAGCCGAGAATTCTTTCTACCGCTGGACTTTGGTACCGAATCGTTCCATCTTCTTCTAAAATGGTAATAATATCCGATGAGTTCTGGACTAAAGACCGAAAACGTTTTTCACTTTTGGCCAGGGCTTCTACCGCATTTTTCTTTTCGGTAATATTAAAGGCACTCAGACACAGACCAATAATCTGATTTCTTTCATCAAAAACAGGTTGTCCGTTAATTTCAAACCAGTATTCGGTTCCGGTATTGCCTAAGATTTTCTGCTGGAGTTGGACGGGCATCCCTTGAAGGCATTGATGAAAACTTTGATTGAAGACTTCTAACCCATTGCGGGATACATATTCGTAGGCAAAATCTCCAGGCTGAATCGTTTTATCCCATAAGGCTTTCACCGTTTCCCGGGCGGTTTTATTAATATCTTTGATTTTATAATTGCGGTCAATTAAAACAATGGATTGAGCCGATGAATTGAAAATTGCCCTTAAATTGGCTTCGGATTCAATTAAGGCTGACTGAGTTTGCTTCCGTTCCGTCACGTCGGTCAGGGTTTCGATTAACCGCACGACTTGGCCGCTACTGTCGCACAGGACTTCTCCTTTGCTGACAACCCAGCGGATGGAGTTCGTTTGATCGTGCAGGATCCGGTATTCACTTTCGTAGTTGGTTTTAGCGGCGATCGCCTGCACAATTGTGCTGTGAACCAGGGGGCGGTCTGGCGGCTGAATCGCCTTAATATAACTGGCAATGGTGGGGTTATAGCTGCCCTTTTCGACGCCTAAAATGGCGTGAACTTCATCGGACCAGGTGACATTTCCCGATCGCAAATCCCACTCCCAAACTCCCATTTTGGCCGCTTTAAATGCCGCCAGCAATCTCCCTTCACTCTGTTGCAATGCCCGTTGTGTCCGCTGGCGATCGAGTTCGGCTGCTGCCTGTCCGGCAAATATACTCAAAACCAATTGGGCGCGGTGAACGTCGATTAACGGGCGATCGTCGAATCCACAGATTAACCCGATGGGTTTGCCCTGCATATCCACCAATCGGACTCCCAAGTAGCTGCAAGCTTCTAGGATACCCAGGGGATTGCCCGGAGACAGGTGCGACTGAAAGTGATCCGCAATCCAGTCGCTGCCACATTGCAGGACTTTCGCCCAAGGGGTCCCGGCGATCGGATATTCCAGTTCGCACAATTGCTCATTCAAGCTGGAACCCGTCAGTTCGCCTCCCTCCCAGAATGCCCGAACTTTCACCACGGAAGCTTTGTTACCCACCACCTCCCCAATAAAGACGTAGCGCATCCCCAACAATGACCCCAGATAGCAAGCCAAGGCGGGAAAAAACTGCTCTCCCGTCACCGGGGCTTTTCCACTGTCTAGGGATTGCAGGATGTTCTCGACTTCCTTGAACTCGGTAATGTCTTTGAAGGTTTGAAAGTACAGCCGATCCTTTCCCACTGTCAATGCCTCGATGGACAGACTCACCCATAAGGGTGTGCCATCGGCTTTCTTCCCCACCAGTTCATAGTTCTTGATGACTCCTTGAAGCTGGAGGGTATCGAGGAGTTTTTTTCTTTCCGTTAAGTTATAATAAAAACAGTCTTGATTGCGATTAATTGGCTCAGTGCCTCTAAAGCCGAACAGTTCCCGAAAGCAATCATTAACATAGACAATCTTGCCATCTGTAGAATTGGTCAAGGCGATCGGCACAGAAATCCGTGCGGCGATCGCCTCAAACAGACAGTTGGTCCCGCAAATCTCTAGGGAGACGGGTACATCACTCGACATAGACCCGTCCGGGTTCACGTAACTCAGGGTAGCTTCCTCCTTGACCCTTGGGCGTTCTAACTTCTGCTTTTCCCGATCTTCATTTATCCATTCTATCTCTTCGTTCTGTTCCACTAAGCCCATCCACACTCCTTCCCGCTCGTTGGGAAACTTCCTGCCCATGTCGGTTTGAAAAGTTCTATGAACATTTTTTAATTAATCTTAATATTCTGCGAGTCTTTTGTAAAACCGTTGTCATTAAAATTCATCCAAGCCCATGGCCTTGGCAAACAGAACTTGTGCCAATACTTAACAAAAAAGCCCGTGACTCGGGCCAAAAGACACTTGACAGGGCCTAGGTTGATGAAACCCCCTGTACTCTGCGAGCCTCTCTACCTAGATTACCCTGATGTAGCTGCTCACTCCCATGCCACTTCCTTACCGATTAAACATAGCCCTGAGTAACCCTGAAATCATCAGGGAACTCCAAAAAATAAAATCTTCTATCAGAGATCCCCCTTTCCCCCCCCCAAAAGAGACGCCAATCGGCTTTTCCAATTCTGTAAACCTTCTCATGCCCCACTTTTTTTATGGAAATCCCTCAGAGTGATGCCAGAAATCCGGTCCTAACGGGATGAAATGTCAATCGCCTAATCGGACTCACCCTCCTCACCGTCCGGTTGAGGTCGGTAGATGCAGGTGGAGGGTTCAGGGGTTTCAATCATTGTAAGAGTTATCCAAAAAAGTTAAGGATTGTACATAAATCTTTACAGCCAGAACGATTTACCCATAGGCTTTTCAGATATAACCCGGTCCCTAGGGGCCGGACGAACAACTTCTCTTTTCCCCCCAACAACAATTCCTCATCCTGTCAAAGTGCCTACTGAATCTAACCCATTCCTACACTAAAATGAGCGATACCGTTAGAGGAGACACCTGCAATGCTAGAATCCTACCGTCAACAGGCCGCATCTAGGACCAGTCAAGGCATTCCGCCCCTGCCCTTAGATGCCCAGCAAACCTCTGAACTCTGTGAATTGCTAAAAAATCCCCCACCGGGAGAAGAAGAAACCCTGCTGCACCTGCTGCGCGATCGCATCCCCCCCGGAGTCGATCAGGCTGCCTACGTCAAAGCCGCATTTCTAACCGCCATTGCCAAAGGCGAAGCCACCTCTCCCCTAATTTCCCCCTTAGAGGCGATCGAACTCCTCGGCACCATGTTGGGCGGCTATAATGTCCAATCCTTAATCGATTTGCTGCAATCTGGGGACAACTCCATCGCCCAAGCTGCGGCAGATGCCCTCAAGAAAACCCTGCTGGTGTTTGACGCCATGCATGATGTTCTGGAGTTGTCCGAAACCAACCCCTATGCCAAACAGGCGATCGACTCCTGGGCGAATGCCGAATGGTTTACCTCTCGCCCTCCTGTCGCGGAAACAATCACCGTCACCGTCTTCAAAGTCCCCGGGGAAACCAACACCGACGACTTGTCCCCCGCCTCTCATGCCACCACGCGCCCAGATATTCCCCTCCACGCCCTAGCAATGTTAGAATCCCGCATGGAAGGGGCCCTAGAAACCCTAGCGGAAATCAAGGGCAAAGGACATCCCGTCGCCTATGTGGGGGATGTGGTGGGGACCGGGTCCTCCCGTAAATCGGCGATTAACTCCGTCCTCTGGCATATCGGCAATGATATTCCCTGCGTTCCCAATAAACGGGCTGGGGGCTATATCCTAGGGGGTGCGATCGCGCCAATCTTCTTCAACACTGCCGAAGACTCCGGTGCCCTCCCCATCGAGTGCGACGTCACCAACCTGGAAACCGGCATGGTGATTACCATCCATCCCTACAAAGGACAAATCACCAACGAAGCCGGAGAGGTGATTTCCAACTTCACCCTCAAACCCAACACCATCCTGGATGAAGTGCGCGCAGGAGGACGGATTCCCCTGATTGTCGGGCGATCGCTCACGGACAAAACCCGCAAGGCGACCGGACTCGACATCAGCCCCATCTTCACCCGTCCCGAAATCCCCACCGACTCCGGCAAAGGCTTCACCCTCGCCCAAAAAATGGTCGGACAAGCCTGCGGCGTCTCTGGCGTCCGTCCGGGAACCGCCTGCGAACCCCTAATGACCACCGTTGGTTCCCAGGATACCACCGGACCCATGACCCGCGACGAACTCAAAGAACTCGCCTGTCTCGGCTTCTCCGCCGATTTAGTCATGCAGAGTTTCTGTCATACCGCCGCCTATCCCAAACCCGTGGATATCACCACCCAAAAAGAACTCCCCGACTTCTTTTCCACCCGAGGCGGCGTGGCATTACGTCCCGGAGATGGCATCATCCACTCCTGGCTAAACCGGATGCTACTCCCGGATACCGTCGGCACCGGAGGCGACTCTCACACCCGTTTCCCCCTGGGAATCTCCTTCCCCGCCGGTTCGGGCTTAGTCGCCTTTGCTGCGGCTTTAGGGGTCATGCCTTTAGATATGCCGGAATCGGTATTAGTTCGGTTTAAAGGGGAATTGCAACCCGGTGTTACCCTGCGGGATATTGTCAATGCCATTCCTTATGTTGCCATCCAAAAAGGATTGCTCACCGTCGAGAAACAGAACAAAAAGAATGTGTTCTCTGGACGGATTATGGAAATGGAAGGCTTGCCGGATTTAAAAGTCGAACAAGCCTTTGAACTCACCGATGCCACGGCAGAACGGTCCTGTGCCGGTTCTACCATTAAACTGAGTGAGGAAACCGTCGCCGAATACCTGCGATCGAACGTCACCCTGTTAAAAAATATGGCTGCCCGAGGCTATCAAGATCCGCGCACCATCTTGCGCCGGGTCGCCAAAATGGAGCAATGGTTAGAGAATCCCCAACTCATGTCTGCCGATGCCGATGCCGAATATGTGGAAACCCTAGAAATCGACTTGAACGAGATTAAGGAACCGATTGTTGCAGCACCCAATGACCCGGACAACATTAAATTAATGTCTGAATGTGCCGGAGATAAAATCGATGAAGTCTTCATCGGGTCCTGCATGACCAATATCGGCCATTATCGCGCTGCTGCCCAAGTCTTAGAAGGGGCGGGATTAGTGAAAGTCCGTCTGTGGATTTGTCCTCCCACCCGGATGGATGAAGAACAGTTAAAAGCTGAGGGCATTTACGAGATTTTTGCAGCCGCCAATGCCCGGACGGAGATGCCCGGTTGTAGCCTTTGCATGGGCAACCAAGCCCGAGTTGACGATGGCGCAACGGTGTTTTCCACCTCCACCCGCAATTTCAATAATCGCATGGGCAAAGATGCGCGAGTCTATCTCGGTTCAGCGGAATTAGCCGCAGTTTGTGCCTTACTGGGGCGGATTCCTACGGTGGAAGAATATCAAGCCATTGTCAGCGAGAAGATTAATCCTTTTGCTGATGATTTGTATCGGTATTTGAACTTTGACCAAATCCAAGGATTTGAGGATGAAGGTCGAGTTATCCCGTTGGAAGAGTTGCCCAAAATTGAGGATATTTTGGGAATGCCTGTCGGCGCGGGGAAATAACTGCACGCCTAGATGATAGCAGTCCTAACTGATTTGTACCTCACCCGATGTCCCCTCTCCCAGAACGGGAGAGGGGACATCGGGCCGCCGACCTCTTCCACAACGACACCTCATGACTGCTATCGCACATCCTACCTTGACTTTACTGGCCTGGGAAACGCTATCATACGGAATGCGGTTGGAATAGGTCTTGAAACACAAGTTGAGCAATTGTAGGGTGGGCAATGCCCACCTTGATTCGGTGGGCAATGCCCACCCTACAATTTTTAATGCTTTTATCAACCGGATTTAGTATCAGTTAGAGCTTTAGGGGGAACCCTGTCAAAAGGGTA
>CAYUEH010000249.1:0-2767 GCA_964442465.1 uncultured Laspinema sp.
GATTTTCTACTTGCTGCTTAATCAGATGAATCAGTAAAATCACCGCATAACTGCGAATGGTCTTGATGATGTCTTTGCGTCCCATTTCTGTCAATTCTTCAACCAGTTCTAAAGAGCCTTTAATATCGCCTTGAAGGAGCTTTTCTTTAAGTTCTAATAGTTCTTCCATAATTCAACCCGGAGATTGGTCCACTTATTCTGAGTCGGCTGTAATTAAACCCAAAGCGCGATCAATAATTTCTGGGCGATTTACTTTGTCTTCTAACTCCCGCAACTCGTAACGCCCTTCTTCCACTTCTAGGGACGCTTTATTCAGGGCTTGTTGATATGCGGTTGTTAAAACTTCCTGCAAGTCTTCTTGAGAAAGGTAAAATCCGGCTGATTTGGGGCGCTTATTTTCTTCCTTGATTTCTAAAATAGAATTCCGAATCGAGACATCCCAAGAGCGAGTAGACCGATTTTCGACTTGCTGCTTAATCAAATGCAACAGTAAAATTACCGCATAACTGCGAATGGTCTTGATGATGTCTTTCCGTCCCATTTCTGTCAATTCTTCAACCAGTTCCAAAGACCCTTTAATATCGCCTTGGAGTAGCTTATTTTTAAGTTCTAGCAGTTCTTCCATAATACGTCAACTGGGGTTGGGTTTGGGTTTGATGATGGTGAGGTCATTGTCAGTTTATGATGCCCAACTAAAACTTGGGTTAATTTTAAAAGAGGCATCCCATATTCTTTCCTTTGTGAAAGCGATGAATGGCTTGTATGGCTGTTGGGTTAAAGGGCGATCGCATCGCTGTAGCCTAGATTCGGATATTTCTGTCTAAAAATACAGCATTGCCGCCACTCTGGCAACCCATCCTCTCGTCTCAGAGAAAGTTTAGCAGGCCCAGAGCCGAAATCATAGGGGGGAAGGTTTCATCGGGGACCGGCGTTGGGAGGGCCTGTTCAGCGATCGCCTGATGGGATAAAATACAACAATAGACGCTCCATTCTGCGAAAACCTGTAGCTTGGAGCGCCTCTAATTGGGGTTCAATTTATAGAATTAAATACGATGACAGAAGAGATTCCTGAAGAATTTTGGCAAGCGGTAGACCAATTTAATGCTCAAGATTTTTATGCCTGCCATGACACCTTAGAAGCCTTATGGATGGATGCAGTAGAACCGGACAAAAAGTTTTATCAAGGGGTGCTACAAATTGCCGTATCCCTTTATCATTTGGGAAATTTAAACTGGCGAGGTGCGGCGATTTTATTGGGAGAAGGGATAAGTCGATTAGGCTATTATTCGCCGGAATATTATACCATAAATGTGGAAAAATTACTCACGGAAAGCCAAGAAATTTTACGGGCTTTGCAAGCATCGGGTCCTGACAATGTGGCAGAGTTCGCGCAGCAGTTATTTACTTCGGACGTTGTAGCAGGAAGCGATAAAATAGCGAGATTGCAAGTTCCTCAAATTGTGAAAGTTATCCATAGCGACCCTAAATAACTCAAAAAAATCCTCATGTAATTCCTCATGGAGGAGCGGGAGCGAGACGCTCCCAATCTTAAATTCTCTGGTCATCATGATTTAAACCCCCTATAAAATCACCCCGATCAACCCAATTGATTGACCCTATAACTTGATTTAAAACAGCCAAAAAGGACAAGACATTGCCTTGTCCCTCCCTTTGTAATTCCTGACGAGTCTTGGAATTGTTTAAACCACCCAAGTTGCTAAATAGGCATCGGTTCCCCCTAATGGATTGGGATTGATAGCATTGGAGGTTGTCGCCACACCAGGATTATTAACCGTTCCAAAAATCACCGCGCGATCGCCTGCCACGGCAAAAGAATTGACCGTTCCCGATGATCCATTGAGATCACCCGATGCCGTTAACGGCGTCCAGAATTTGCGGGTGGTAAAATCTGCGGAAACTCCCAACACTGCCATTTCACCTAGGGTATAATTCCCCACCGGATCCCCATTAATGGTTTTTAAATTCCGGTTTTGGATAGAGGCAGCAGCAGCACCGCCAATGTAAACAGTTCCAGATTCATCCACAGCGATGGAATTGGGATTGAAACTATTGGCATTCCCATTACTCAGGCGAGTGGCAATAAATTGACCCCGGTCAATGAGGCCGGTATTGCTATCAATTTTAGCAAAAAATGTAAATGAACCACTGCCAGCACCGGATAAATTATTATACTCGTCCTGCTGAATTAATCGACTGCCAAGGTTCGTGGTAATCGTATCCCCATCCCGAGTAAACACATTATTTCCGCCATCAGTTTTGCCGAGGAAATAGAGCGTGCCATCATCGGCAATGGTCAAGCGTTCTCCCCGGGTATCTGCTCCTAAATTTTGCGAAGTGACTTCAGTATTACTGTAATCCCAGGTATTCCACAGCAGATTTAAGTTGGTATCAAACCCTCGGATAAAGGGGGTTTGCAAGGTACTGGAAACCTGATTAAATCCAGTGACATAAACCTGATTATTCAGGGGATTAATGGCAAGATCCGAGGGACGAATATCCGTACCCGTTAAAGTGGTGGAAGCGAGGGAAGTGCCAGTTCCACTCCAGAGGGTGACTGTATCTGTGGCGATGTTTAAGGTGGCGATCGCACCATTATTGGCGACTGCCACCCGATCCACCGTTCCCGGTTGGGACCAGAGCAAATTAGTGCCGGTCCTGTCAAATACTTTAATCCCAAAATCCCCGGCAGCAACAATTTCTCCACTGTCGCGATCGATATCTAAATCCTTGACAGTCCCGCTTAAAT
>CAYUEH010000249.1:2867-4546 GCA_964442465.1 uncultured Laspinema sp.
ACAATTTCTCCACTGTCGCGATCGATATCTAAATCCTTGACAGTCCCGCTTAAATCTCTTTGCGACAGGAGAGTATCCCCCTGTTCAGAAAATCGCAGCAGTTGCGCCGTCCCGTTTAAATTCCCCGCCACGGTAATGGCACCATCAATCGGAGAAATTTGCACAGCACTCGCTTCGTCATTTCCAGCACCTCCTAAATAGGTTGCCTGGGTGAGTGCTAAATTATGGGGATTATCATTGTCCAGAATTTCTAAAATGGCGGTATTTTGAGTTCCCAATACGGCACCACCGGCGAGATTTCCCAGGGATAAATTGATGGTTTCGGTGGGTTCGACTTCGGTATCATCAATGATGGTAATTGGGACGGTTTTAGGAGTGGTATCTCCCTCGCCAAAGGTGATGGTGATGGGTTGATTGATGTAATCGGCGCTTTCTGTTGCGGTGCCATCGCTGAGGAGTACATTGGCACTAATTTCGCCATCACTGCCATCCGTCCGAACCACGGTGACAGCGGCGATCGCGGTGCCATCTTCTCTGACGGTAAAAATCGGTGCACTAAATCCCAGGATGCCTGGGGTGAGTTCTGGGGTGGGTTCCACGATGGGGTCTGGGGTAGGTTCCACGATGGGGTCTGGTGTGGGTTCCGGAGTGGGAGTGAGTTCCACGATGGGGTCTGGTGTGGGTTCCGGAGTGGGTGTGGGTTCGGGATTAGAGATTCCGACAGATGGCGTGGGTGCAAACACAATCTGTGGATCAGAAGAAGCGGGGGGAGACAGGGAGATAAAATCATTCCGATCTAGAGTGGCGACATCGACCCCGTTTAAAATGGCTAAATAGTTAGCAGTGATTCTATCTTGAATGATGGTATGACTAGAATAAGCACCTGTCCCTTGAAAAATATGTAGGTCTTCAAAGGCCAGTCCACCGTCTAGGTAAATGCGATCGAGATTGTTTTTAAAATCCATAATCCAGTCCGCTTCTGGCAAGTTGGCGCTGCCGGTGGACCGAAAACCGGGGATATCATCTCTCCTGGCGATCGCAAACACATTATTGCCACTGCCGCCAGTTAACGTATCCGCACCCAAATCCCCATGAAGGGTATCATCTCCTAAGTCTCCAAATAGGAAGTCATTTCCCTGACCCCCGCGCAAGACATCATTCCCTTGTCCGCCATGAAGGGTATCATAGCCTTGGTTGCCATTGATGAAGTCATCTCCCTGATTACCATTAATAAAGTCATTTGCTTCTAATCCGAAAAGGCGATCGTCTCCATCCAGTGCGAGAATAAAATCCGCCTGGTTAGTCGCTACAACCCCATCGGCATTGTCGGTTAAAAAGTAAGCGGTATTGTACCCGGCGATGGGTTGACGGCCTTCCTGTTTTCCATGTCGTTGAAAATGTTCTAATCCCGAGGTAAACATCCCCGTCTCTACCGCAACTTTAACGTCGGGATTAGCCGTTAAATAGTCCGTCTCATCTACCAGGACCGTAAAGGCATTTAAGTCTAAAAATCCTTCCAAGGTAATTCCTCCAGTTCAGTAATCGCGGCTATTTCAGGTCCGTAAAGCCAATAAATTCGCAGGAAAATACCAGGCAATCCTGAAATCAGACAGGACCTTGCTCATCCCAGATTTCTGCGAATTTGTCTCGTTATATAATTAGCTTTTCTGGAATTTGCC
>CAYUEH010000249.1:4646-7787 GCA_964442465.1 uncultured Laspinema sp.
CATAAGACAAAGTTTGGTACAATCTTGTCCGAGTCAAGGCTTCCGAAACTTCGGAAGACTGGAAACCGTCAAACATCAAGCAGAACGGAGGCTACAGAAGTTGCCTTCGGACGCGATCCGGATTACGGATTGGTAGGATTGGCTAAACTACCAATAGAAGATGGCAGAACTCCATCTGCATCCTCTTGCGAATGTGCTTACCGTGCCTATAACCAGAGAGCCCAGATATGATCCCCTCTGTCCGCTTAAGTTCCTCACATTTATTGCTTCGCCTTGGGTTGGCATTGATGATGCCAGTCGCTTTGTCGAGCCTTGTTGCCATGCCGAGTTATCCGCAAACGCCGAATGCGCAGCAGGACAACCGTGCCTTACGAGTGCGATCGGATATGCAAGAATCTGACTCCAGAACCGGGATTATCACGGCACGCGGCAATGTCCGTATCAACTATCCTGCGCGAAATATGCAAGGGACCGCAGCCCAAGCCCAGTTTTTTAGCCGAGAGCAACGCATCGTGCTCAGTGGGAATGCTTATGTGATTCAAGATAACAACAGCATTCGGGGGGAAACGATTACCTATCTTCTGGATGAGGGTCGATTTATTGCCCTTCCCGAAGAAAACAAACAAGTAGAGTCGATTTATTTCCTACCGGATGGGACCGCCCCTGGACTCTAAGGGAGACGATGGACTCCTGAACGGTTAAAAATGGTTAAGAAGGAGTGGTTTACAGGCGATCGCCTGTTTGGTAACTCCTTCTCTCCAATCGGGGAAAACACGGCTCCGTTTGTAGAGATTAACCCTTAGTCCCAAGAGGATGGTCCCGAGTGAAAATATGGTTGGAGAATGTTCACAAATCCTACGGCAAGCGTGCCGTCGTCAACCGGGTGAGCCTTTCGGTATCCCAAGGGGAAATTGTCGGGTTGCTCGGTCCCAATGGTGCGGGAAAAACCACCACCTTTTATATGGTGACGGGACTCGAAAAACCCACCCAGGGGAAAATTTGGCTCGATAACGTCGATATTACCCCGTTATCCATCCAAGACCGCGCTCGGTTGGGAATTGGCTATCTGGCTCAAGAACCGAGCATTTTTCGCAATCTGACGGTCCAAGATAACATTTTGTTGGTGTTGGAACAAACCAAAGTTCCGCCTTGGCAGTGGCAGCAGCGTTTGAATACCCTGTTGCGCGAGTTTCGGCTGCAAATTGTCGCCCATACGAAGGGCAAAAATGTCTCCGGGGGGGAACGCCGCCGGACTGAAATGGCAAGGGCCTTAGCCGTGCGAGGAGAGGGTCCTACCTTTTTGCTGTTAGATGAACCCTTTGCTGGGGTTGACCCGATCGCCGTGTCGGAAATGCAGCAAATCGTCGCCAAACTCCGCGATCGCCAGATGGGGATTCTGATTACCGATCACAATGTCCGCGAAACCCTCGCCATCACCGATCGCGCCTACATCATGCGGGATGGACAAATTCTGGCATTTGGCACCCCCGAGGAACTCGCCACCAATCCCCTGGTTCGACAATATTATCTCGGGGAAAATTTTACGCTATCTTAAAATTAGCTCAATTTCCTTTAAATCTCGCTTGGTTTTTGAAAAATTACGGCTTTAAATTCCCGGTTATCCCCAAAATAGCATGATGTAATTCTCATCACCTGAGAATAAGCGAGGGATTTTCCCTCATTTTAATCAGCTTCCTTTAGGGTTCATGCAGTCCCTTATCCGGACTGCTAAATACTGCCATCGCATCAACTCCTCCTCACACTTACAATGATCTCGAATTCATTAAAATCTTTTCAATCCTTCAGTTGGTGGCTGTTGCGAGGCTCGGTGATGGATCGCTATATCGCCCTGGAGTTAATCGGGCCGTTTCTCTTTGGAGTCGGCTCATTTTCTTCCGTCGGCGTGGCGATCGGGACCTTATTTGACCTCGTGCGGCGCGTCACAGAAAGAGGCTTACCGATAGAAATTGCCGTGCAAGTTTTCCTGTTAAAACTCCCCGATTTTATCGTTCTCGCCTTTCCGATGTCCGTGTTACTCGCTACCTTGATGGGGTATTCCCGGATGTCCGCCGATAGCGAAATCGTCGCCTTACGCAGTTGTGGCGTCAGCATTTATCGATTAGTCGTTCCGGCGATCGCCCTGAGCTTTTGCGTCACAGGATTGACCTTTGCCTTTAATGAACTCATCGTTCCAGCAGCCAACTATGAGGCAACCATCACCTTACAGCGAGCCCTGAATCAAGAGAGACCCTCTTTTCAGGACCGGAATATTATTTACACGGAATTTGACCGGGTAACCCAAGAAGATGGCAACCGAGTCACGGTCATGAAACGCCTGTTTTACGCCGAAGAATTCGATGGGGAACGGATGAAAACTTTAACCATTCTCGACCGTTCCCAGACCGGGATCAGCCAGATTATTGCAGCGGAATCGGCGATTTGGAATCCCAAAGCAAATACCTGGGATTTTTTTAATGGCACTGTTTATTTAATCGCCCCCGATGGCTCTTATCGCAATATTGTCCGGTTTGAACACCAAGAACTGCAACTCCCTCGGACTCCTTTAGATTTAGCCTCCCGAGGGCGCGATTATGGGGAAATGAGCATTGCCCAAGCCAAGGAACGACTGGAAATTATTCGCTATGGCGCTAGTGAAAAGAATATTCGAGAGTTAGAGGTGCGGATTCAGCAAAAATATGCCCTGCCGTTTGTCTGTGTTCTGTTTGGGTTAGTCGGGTCCACCTTGGGACTCGCACCCCGCCGCGCCAGTAAAGCGACCAGTTTTGGGATTAGCATTATTATTATCTTTGGCTATTATTTAACCGCCTTTCTCGCCAATGCCCTGGGGCAACTGGCGATTCTCTCTCCCTTTATGGCAGCTTGGTTGCCAATGGCCCTGGGGTTAGTGATTGGCGGATTTTTGTTAGTGCGGGCCTCCCGATAAACTGGGGGGAGGGTAGAGGGACCCCATAGAGCTAGCCCTGTCAAGGTGTATTGATTTGTCGGAGTAAATGCGCAGGCCCCTACAAGAAACAATGATTTTTCGTCCTTAAATTTACTTCTTGGACAGGCGATCGCTCTGGCGCCCCTACAAGAAATAACGATTTTTCGTCCTTAAATTTACCAGATGGACAGGGCTAA